>JAHEBX010000155.1 GCA_024642045.1 Pseudorhodobacter sp.
ATCCCCTGTGGTCACCAGCACCTCGACCGGCATACCGGGCAACAGACGACTTTCGCCCAACCGGTCCAGCTGCTCGGCTGGAATATCGACCTTGCCCTGAAAATAGCGCTCGCCAGTTGCAGGATCGCGCGCTGTCGCGGGCGAGATGTTGGTGATCTGCGCGTTCAGTTCGGGCGTGGTGCGTTTGTTAAAGGCGGGAAAGCGCAAGCGCACATCCTGCCCCATATGCACCTGCTCGATCGAATTCGGCGAAAGCCTGACCTCAACGCTCAGCGCCGACCCTTTGGGCACAAGCGTAAGCAAGGTCTCGCCCGGGGCTGCCACGCCGCCAATGGTATGGATGTTCAGCTCGTTGATGATGCCCGAGGCCGGGGCCAGCACCTTGGTGCGCGACAACCGATCCTCAAGCGCCACTTCGCGCTCGGTCAACTCGGCGAGTTTGGTCTCGACATTGCCCAACTCGCGCTGAGCATCGGTGCGCGCGCTGTCGTCTACAGCAATGATCTGCAAATGAATCTCGCTGATCCGCGTGCGTGCGCGCGCCATGCTTGAGACGAGCTCGGCCAGTTCGCCCTTGGCCCGCGACCGCTCGCGCTCGATGGCATATAGACGCGAGGTTTCCGCCAATTTGCGCGTCACCATTTGATTGGTGCGGTCATATTCGGTTTCGATCAACGCAATCTCTTCCAGCTTGGAGCCGTGTTGCCCCTCAAGTCCCTCAACTTCTTTGGTCACTTGCTCGATGCCCAGCTCAAGCTGCTGCTTCTGGCTTTCGCGGGTGGTTCGTTGCCCGGTAAAGAGCCGTTCTTCGCCCTGCGCGATCTGTTGAGCCACCGGATTGGAACCATCATAGCCGGGCGGAAAGGCAAGCCTCGCCAAACCATCGCGTTCCGCTTGCAGACGCACGCGCCGCGCGATCAACTCCAGCATCTGTGATTGCACGATGGCAAGCTCGGCCTGCGTCTGGGTATCTTGCAAACGAAACAGCAGTTGGCCTTGCTCGACATGATCGCCCGCGCGCACCGCTATTTCCGAGATGATGCCGCCATCGCGGTGCTGAATGTTCTGAACGCTGTCATCAACCACCACGATGCCTTGCGAGATCACAGCCCCCGACAAAGGAACAGTCACGGCCCAGCCGCCAATTCCGCCAATCAGCGCAACGCCAAGCACGACGCCCACCAGAACCCTTGGCCACAACCGAAAGGGGTCAGAGCCGCCCTGCGCCTTGTTCATCTGCAATTCCTGCACCAAAGTCATCTGTACATTACCTTATATGCGTTAGGACCTGAACCCAAAGGCTTTAGCTGAGTTCATGGAACATCAGCAGATGGTGGCCGTTCAAAGTGACGATGCCCACCAGATGATCGTCTTCATCGTCCAGTTCCAGAACGGTGTGAGACTGATCATCCGAGGCCTCATAGCTGATGCGCACCCGCGACAGCTGCGTCGTCGTCGGAGCGTCTTCCTCGGTTTCGGTCAAAGAGGTGTTCTCGTTATTGCTCGAACGCTCGAAGAACTGATACCGGCGCGTATCGACCGTATCGCCGGGCAAGAAATCCAGAATCTGAAACACCGAAACCTGACCCGTGGACCGCTCTTCGGTCAGGGTGAAATCGAACCGATCAGCACCGCCGCCGCCTTCAAGCACAAAATTGCCCCGTCCCAGGATGAATTGATCATCGCCCTGACCACTGATGACGACTTCAAAGCCTTCGACAGTATCGGTGCCAACCTCTTGGCCGCTCACCTGCCCGGTGACCAAGTTGATATTGAGCGCCTGCGTTGCGCTCGAATAATCCAGAACATCCACCTCATCGCCATCAAAGGCGTAGAGGATCGCTTCCCCGCCATGGGAAGCCTCAGGCGCGGTTTCGGCGCTTAGCTCGGCAGGCACCTCGGCCCCGCCGCCCGAAAAGACGTCATCGCAACCATCGAGCGCCGCAACAATATGGTCGCTGCCCGAGCCGCCCTCGATCGTGTCAGACCCAGATGAGTCCTGCAGCAGATCGTCGCCTGCACCGCCCTGAGACAGATCGTCGCCTTCTCCGCCATCCAGCGCGTCATTGCCCGCGCCACCAAAAAGCGCATCATCGCCAGCGCCGCCTGAAATCTGGTCGTCGTCGGCGCCGCCATACAGCCTGTCCGCGCCAGCGTCGCCATTGACCACATCCTGGCCCTCGCCGCCATACAGCTCATCATTCCCGCCGCCACCATAAAGCACATCGTCGCCCGCATCGCCATGCAGCTGGTCGTCGCCGTCCTCGCCAAAAATCGTGTCGGCACCCTGGCCGCCAAACAGCAGATCGTCACCTGCGCCGCCGTGGATTACATCGTCGCCATCGCCGCCCAAAACAACATCTGCATCACCGCCCGCAAGGATCATGTCGTCACCACCACCGCCCGCGATGACCTCTGCTGCGTCTGTGCCGCTCAGCGTGTTGTCGGACTCATCGCCAGACTGAACCAGGGGCTGCACCGTGAAATGCGCCATCTGGGTGAGGGTATATTCGCCGTCAGTGATCTCATAACTGATCTGAACCGGGCCGATCACATCAGGATCGGGGGTGTAGAGATACCCCTCCGGCGTCAGTTGCAGATGCCCAGAAGACACCTGAAGATTGCGCACTTGCAACGGATCACCATCCGCGTCGTTGGTGAACATCAACAGGCTTGCCACAGTGATGACCAGCATATCGCCCGACCTCAGGTCAGACAGGTACACCGCGCGGGTCTTGACCGGAGGATGATTGACTTGCGACGGTGTCACCCCTGGTTGCGTCACAGAGGAAACCGCTGGCAAACGGCCCTGACCCGGCTCGACCACGCCCTGATGTGGCGCGGTAAAGTGAAAGGTTTCTTCCGGCAGCATGAAATGCCCGTTGCCGGATCTATTGGGAAACAGTTTGACGACATTGCTGACATCATCGACGCGTGGCAGGCGCACCGATGCTGTGTTCAACGTCGCACCGATGCTGCGGGGGATAAAGTGATACGGCGCCTCGTTAACCTGCGCGGGTTTTGGCGCGGCAGGGGTAAGTTGCGCAGGCTGATCCGCTGGAGTGGCATTCGACGGGTCGTCCTCTGCGTGCAGGGGGCGGTCGGCATCAGCGTGGCGGGGTGCCTTTTCAGGCGCCCCCCGCGCCTCGGCTGTTCCCTTGACCATCGACTTGACATAGAGCGCCAGCGACAAGATCGCCGTGCCGATCACAAAGGGTAATCCCGCACGCGCCTTGCCCGCCTTGGGGGCATAGGGGTCGCTCAGCTCTGCAGTTTTGTCCTGCGCCTTGGCGCTTTTGATGGAGATTGTCATGCTGGCACCGCAAGCTTGGGTTCACCAAAGGCGGCCGGTGCAGCTTTTTCGGGCACTGGTTTGGGGCCAATAATTTCGTCTTTCGGCCCAAAGCCAACCAACCGTCCGTTTTGCACCACCGCAATCGTGTCAATGGCCGCCAATGCGCTGGGGCGATGCGCGATCACCACCGCAATGCCGCCGCGCGCCTTGATCGACTGGATCGCTGCGGTCAAGGCAGCGTCGCCTTCGCTGTCAAGGTTCGAGTTTGGCTCGTCCAGAATGACAAGGAAGGGGTCACCGTAAAGTGCACGCGCAAGGCCGATCCGCTGACGCTGCCCGCCCGACAATCCTGCGCCACCAGAACCGACGCGTGTGCGATAGCCTTCGGGCAGGCGCAGGATCATGTCATGCACCCCTGCTGCCCGCGCCGCAGCCACCACAGCCGAGGAGTCCATGCTGGAGGCAAAGCGCGAGATATTTTCCTCGATGCTTGCGTCCATCATGCTGACCTCTTGCGGCAGATAGCCGATGTGCGGGCCAAGCGCCTCGTCGCTCCATTGCGTAAGCTCGGCCCCGTCCAGACGCACCGCGCCGCGCAGCACCGGAATCACGCCTGTAAGAGCCTTGACCAGGGTGGTCTTGCCGCCGCCGCTGGGGCCGATCACACCCAGGGCCTCGCCAGCCTTGATCTCCATCGACACTTCGCTCAACAGCACCCGACCCGAACCGGGGGCCGCAACCGTGATGCCTTCGACACGCAGCGTCTGCACCGGGGCCGGCAGCGGCATCGGGTCTTCGGCGGCGGCCAAGGTCGCAAGTGTATCCTTCAGCCGCCCGTAGGCACCGCGTGCGGCCAGCACATGTTTCCAGTTGCCAATCGCCATATCGATCGGAGCCAGCGCGCGCGCCGAAGCCACCGAAGCCGCAATGATCGCCCCCGCCGAAAGCTCGCCCTTGATGGTCAGAAAGGCCCCAAGCCCCAATACCGCCGACTGCAAGATCATCCGCAACACCCGCGAGATTGCGCCAAATGTGCCGGTGATATCCGTCGAGCGGGTCTGCAGCGCAAGGTGATCAGAGTTGGCTTCCGAATACCGCTCGACCGCGCGATGCGCAAACCCCATCGCCTTGAGCACATCGGCATTGCGCGCGTTGGAATCGGCAATTGCATTGCGCTGGATGCCCGCCTGATGCGAGCTGCCCGCCAGCTTGCGCGTCATCAGTTCTGTCAGAATGGTCAGCAGCGTGAGCACCACCGCGCCCGCAAGCGTCAGCGCGCCCAACAAGGGGTGCAAGGTATAGGCAAAAATCAAAAAGATTGGCATCCAGGGCAGATCAAACAGGGCAATCGGCCCCTGCCCGCCCAGAAATCCACGCAGCGTGTCAACGTCGCGGCCCCGCTCCAACGCCTCTGCGGTGGAATAGCCAAAGCGCGGCATATCGACCGCCACCCGATGAGCCAGCGGCGACAAACGATGATCCAGCCGCCCGCCGATCCGCACAAGGATCTGCGAACGCAGCATGTCGAACAGGCCCTGAAACAGATAGAGCCCGATCGCAAGCACAGAAAAGCCAATCAGCGTCGCGATGGATCCGCTGCCCAAAGCGCGGTCATAGATCTGCAACATGTAGAACGAACCGGTCAGCGCCAACACATTGATGATGCCCGACATGGCGAACAAATACAGCACGATCGACTTCATTCCCGCCGTCAGGCCCTCGACCTGCTTGCGCTTGACCTGTTCCAGTTGATCCTTGGCCCGCATTGCTTTCATCTCCGCTCAAATAAATTGGTCGGGCGGGCCAGAAAATACTGGCCCGCCGCGCTTAAATCAGAGTGTAAAGTCTGTCGCCGTCAGGTGGTGCAGACCGCGGATCGAGATCGAGAACTCGTCGCCCGGGTCCGCATCGGTGGTGCCGTGGATCACCGTATAGTCCCCATCGTCGCGGGTCTCTTGCGTGATCATCAGCTGCCCTGCACCGGTGAAACCCGAACTGACCAGAGTAAAGGCCTGATTTCCCGCCGACGCCGATTTCGCGTCGATCGCGCTCAGATCAATCCGGTCACCCGGCTCAAAGCTGGCAATCGTGTCGCCGTCCGCCGCATCGACAGAGGTAAAGCGGTAGACGTCGTTGCCAGCCCCCCCGTCCATGATGTTGACGCCATCGCCGGCGGTGATCATGTCGTCACCCGAACCGGTGATCACATTCTCGATCGACCACAGCTGGTCATGACCGCTTTGGACCGAATAGGCCGACCCGTGGCTGAACGAGCCGCTGCTGAGGTTGACCGTGACACTGGCCGTAATTGCCGACATGTCCAGCGTATCAGACGCGGCATCCCCCGGCAGCATGTCGCCAAAGTAGCTGTCGTTGCCGTCCCCTTGCTCGGCCACAAAGCGATCAGCCCCCGCGCCACCAAAGACATAATCGTCCCCGGCCCCCGCGACGATAAAGTCATCGCCTGCCTCGCCAAAGATGCGGTCGCCTCCGCCGTCACCAAAGATGGTGTCGGCCCCCGCACCCGCCATCACGACATCCACACCGTCACCGGCAAAGATCGCATCTGCGCCGCCTTTGCCGTAAAGCGTATCCGCCGTTTCGGTCCCGCTGAGGACCAGCGGTGCATCATCGGCCTGTGGCACCTCGGTCGGCCCGCATACCGCCCCGGGTGGGGTGTGATCCGTGGCATCGCTGTGGTCCTCGTCGTCATCCGGAGCGCCAGGGCCGTTTGTCGACGCGCCCGAGTCTTCTGCCAGCGTGCCATTCACGACGTCTTGCGGCCGCAGGGTTCCCAGAACCTTGTCAGCCCCGCCGTTGGTATCGAACACGATACGGTGTGCCGATTCCAGATGGCTGATATCGACAGTATCGTCACCCGCCGATCCGTTCACATGGATCGTGCTGTAGTTCAAGCTGGTGGTCGTGAAATTACCAAAGACCGCGACGGTATCGCCTCCAATCGTGCCGACATCCAGACCGCCATTGTTGTTGTTGGCGGTGACGTTCAGAGTGTTGACGACGATCTCTTCAATATTGTCCAGCTCAGCGATGATTGCCCCGTTGCGGGTAATCACGATTTCTGTAGCGCCATTCAGCTGTCCGTTGGTTGCGATACCGTTCAAAATGGCCGCGTCCCGCGTATAGATATTGAAGGTCTCGGCACTCGCATCCCCGTTGACGATAAAGGTGTCGGCATCGGCCCCTCCATCGATCCGGTCACGCCCGTCGCCTACGAACCAGACAGCCGTGTCATTGCCCGCGCCCCCATCAACTGTATCGTTGCCCCCGCCCGAGAAGATGATGTCGTCGCCGCCGTTGGCAGAGATGACGCTCGCGCGGTTGTCGCCGACAATGATACGGCTCGCGTTGGTGTCTGTGATGTCGGTGGCTGTATTGCGCGTCACACTGGCCAAACCCGTATCTGTCGCCGACCCGTCGGTGATGGTGTAGTTGATCGTGCGGCTGTTTGTCGTGGTCATGGACACGTCAACAGACGAGGTCGTGGCATTATGTGAGACGTTGAAGCCAGACCCGCCTCCCGTCGCCGCCGAAATCGACAGCGGGCTCGGCGCGTTATCAGGATCGACGTCATTTGCCAGCAAGGCCCAATCGGGCACCGAGAACGCGCTGGCATTGGTGACAATCGCATCATTTGTCGCCACCGGCGGCAGGTTCACATGGACCGTCGCCGTGACCGGTGCGCTGTCCAGCTTGCCGTCGTTCACCGTGACGGTGATATGCCGATCCGTCGTAGCCGGAGAATTGCCCTGATTGTAATAGCGCACCTGATCCAAGGCGTTCTGATAGTTGGCAAGCGAGCTTAGGCCGGTGATCGTCAGGGTGATCGGACCACTTCCAACCTGTGCAATGGAATAGCTCATTCCATTGCCCAAGTTGCCCGAACTGTTATTCGAGTTGCCAATTCTCAACCGGTCGCCCGCCAGAGCATCCGTCAGCACCACCGTCGCCGAGGCAATCGTGGTGTCATCGTCGGTGATCAGAGAATCAACCGCGATCGCTGCTCGCGAAGCGCCTGCGGTGTAAGTGGTTTCAAAGTCCTGCACCGGATCTGGCCGCATGATGGCAATATTGACATCATCAACCGAGATATAGCCGTTGTTCAGGCTCGCAAAGGTGCCGACGGCCTGGTTCGCGGTCGAACTGACCACCTCGAACCTGATCACAGCGTCAGAGCCAAAGCTTTCACCGTTCGCAAGAACACCCGCCAGATCAACCGAATAGGGCGTCCCGTTGCCGGGGGCGCTGTAGTTATTCGCATTGGTCAGCGGGCTGATGATCGTTGTCAACTCATGCGGCGTGCCTGCGGCGCTGGAGAGGAAATAGACCTTTACATAGTCGCCAACGTCCAGCGAGTTGGTGTCGAAGTTAAAGGACAAGGTCGCCGAGGTTGCCCCTTTCAGATCAACACTCCGCTGGATCGAGGCCGTTCCGGTGAAATCGTCGTTGAACCGCAGCTGGCTGCCGCTGACATAGATGTTGCCACCGCCCGCGCCACCATTGTTGCCACCGTCGTTGGTCTCGGTCCAGGC
>JAHEBX010000265.1 GCA_024642045.1 Pseudorhodobacter sp.
ATCGAGGAGGCCCAAGATCACGCCACACAATGGTTATGGACTTACAACAACGACCGCCCGAATATGGGTATCGGCGGCATCACACCCGCCCAGAAACTGAAAATGGCCGCGTAAATTCTACGAATGCACCCCGTTCAAAATGGGGGGATTACCAGTGAAGCAGCTTAGGGACTCTGCCGCAGCTTGAGCCCAAGTGTTCCGACGATACCAGAAGTGAGCCAGAGCAAGTCTTTGTTGAGCGGTTGGACGATACGTCGGTCTCAGGTGCATTACTGCCTCGATACGGATGCATCCACTTCGGTTCATCGCGAGGTCGGACGCAAATTGATGCAGAAATTGATGAACGCCAATTAGTTGCAAATTCCCTCGGCGAAAAGCAAACGCTCGCTCTTCAGAATTTGTTATACAAATTGCTATACAAAATGCCCTACACGAGAAGCGCAATACACTGATATTTAACGATAATTTTTAAAATATCCACAACCATGCCGGACTGTCTCTCCGCCATTAAACTAAATTATTTCATTTAGTTTAAGTAAGTTAAGGAAGGGAATATTAATTCCGTCCCCCATGAATTCCCCCCACCACGGCGCGGCTAGCCTTAGAACTCAATGGAACATGGTGGGAAGACTTGTGGCCGCATCTCGCCTTAGCAACCATCTCGCATGATATATTGCCAAGTTTACACTAAACACGATGAATGAGAGACCATTCTAGCCAAACTTGTGTTCCGACGGAGCGTGCGGACGTGAATGCAAGGGCGGGAAGCTGACCTTCGCTATAGCCCGCAACCACCGTTCGTTTAACTCGCTTCGCTAGAGCCCGGACATCCGCAGCACCGCCTCGGGTAACCTTGCGCCCTGCACCTCTATCCCTGCAAGTGCCGCGTCGATCCCTTGCAAATCCGTGGCCGTCAACACAACCGCCGCGGCACCAAGGTTTTCGTCCAGTCGATGCAGTTTCGTCGTGCCGGGAATAGGCGAGATGCCACCGCGCCGCGACAGAAGCCACGCCAGCGCGATCTGTGCGGGCGTCGCCCCCTTGGCCACCGCGACTTCCTTCACCAACCCGACCAGGGCCATGTTGGCCTTGCGGGCCTCGGGGGCCAGACGCGGTACGAAATTGCGGAAATCCGTGGCATCAAAGGTGGTGCTCTCGTCGATCTTGCCGGTCAGGAAACCCGCGCCAAGCGGGCTGAAGGGGACAAATCCGATGTCCAACTCGTCCAGCACAGGAAACAGGTCAGCCTCTGGTCCGCGCCAGAACAGCGAATACTCGCTTTGCACCGCCGTCACCTTTTGCACCTCATGCGCACGCCGGATCGTCTGAGCGCCTGCCTCGGACAGCCCAAAATGCATGACCTTGCCTTCGGCGATCAGGTCTTTCACGGCACCCGCTACATCCTCGATCGGTACGGCAGGGTCGACGCGGTGCTGATAGAACAGGTCGATCCGGTCGGTTCTAAGACGTTTGAGGGCAGCCTCGGCCACGCGACGGATATGCGCGGGCCGGGAATTTGTCCCCGGCCCCCGCGCGCCCGTATCGGGATCGATATTGAAGCCGAACTTGGTGGCGATCACCACTTTGTCCCGGATCGGGGCCAAAGCCTCACCCAGAAGCCGTTCGTTGGCAAAGGGGCCGTAAGCCTCCGCCGTATCGAAATGTGTGACGCCAAGATCATGGGCGCGGCGGATGAGCGTCACCATTGCAGCCTCATCCGCAGCAGGACCATAGGCCGATGTCATGCCCATGCAGCCCAGGCCGATGGCCGAAACCTCAAGATTTCCGAGTTTGCGCGTTTGCATGGGTATCTCCTTTGCGTGTTTGCCAGAGATAAACTGGACATCTGCGGTGGTTTAGCCCCTATAATTCGCATTTAGTTGTAAGTCAGGCTTCACAATGCGCGGATATTCGATGAACGAGCTGGCCACATTCACCGTGGTGGCCCGCGAGAAAAGTTTCACCAAGGCGGCCGCGCAGCTTGGCGTCTCAGCGTCAGCGATCAGCCAGACCATCCGCAGTCTTGAGGAGACGCTGGGTCTGCGGCTATTGACCCGCACCACGCGCAGCGTGTCGCTGACCGAGGCGGGGCAGCGTCTGATCGAAACCCTGATGCCGCGCTTTGACGACATCCACGCCGAACTGG
>JAHEBX010000156.1 GCA_024642045.1 Pseudorhodobacter sp.
GCATGATCACCCATGTGCTCAAGCTGGAAGACATCAACAAGGGCTTTGATCTGATGCATGCGGGTGAAAGCATCCGCGCGGTTGTGGTTTACTGATGCCGCGTGATGGCACCAAGCTGCTTGCGGTTCTGATTGATGCGGACAACGTCTCAGCCAGCGCCGCCGAGGCGATCTTGCGTGAGATTGCCGGCTTTGGCGAGCCAAGCCTGCGGCGGGTTTATGGCGATTGGTCAAGTCAGGCGCTGAGCAACTGGAAAAAGGTTGCGCTTGATCTGGGGCTGGTCATGCATCAGCAATCGGCGAACACCAAAGGTAAGAACGCCTCGGACATCGGGCTTGTCATCGACGCGATGGATATCCTGCACGGCGGCAAGTTTGACGGTTTTGTGCTGGTGTCTTCCGACAGCGATTTCACGCGGCTTGCCAGTCGTATTCGCGAAGATGGGTTGGAAGTGATTGGCATCGGCGAGGAAAAGACCCCACCCGCGCTGCGCAATGTCTGCAACCGCTTTGTGTTCATCGAGAACATCCTGCGCGAAACTGCATCCCCTGATGCTGCCAGCAAGCCTGAGCGCACGGCCAGGCGCCAAGACACCCCAGCCGCCAAACCCGATAAGCCCGCGATGATGGCTCTGACCAATGCTATGCCCTTGGTGCGTAAGGCGATGAACACGATTGATCCAGACGGCGAGTGGTATTCGTTGGGCCAACTCGGTCAATTCATTCAGCGTGAAAACCCCGATTTCGACCCGCGAACCTTTGGTTGCGCCAAACTCTCGGACCTTATCAAACGGAGTGAGGCCTTTGATCTGCGTCAGGGCGCAGGCAACAACCTTGAAGTGCGGCGCAGAGACTAGACCGATGGCTTCGACACAGGGCCTCAAGTTTCTGACAAGCAACGCGGTGACAGTGACACTTCACCCCTATGACTATGACCCGAATGCGGAAGCAGTCGGGCTGGCGGCTGCCGAGGCTTTGGGGCTGGACCCTGCGTTGACGCTGAAAACTCTGATGGTCGACGTGGACGGCAAGCCTGCGTGTTGTGTCATCCCCTCGGACCGACAGCTTTCGATGAAGCGGGTTGCAGCCGCTTTTGGCGGCAAGGCGGCCGCAATGATGACCGTGCCCAAAGCGGAAAAGCTTACAGGCTACCGGGTTGGCGGCATCAGCCCCTTTGGGCAAAAGCGCGTGGTGCCCGTGGCCATTGAGGCCACCGCCTGCGCGGCTGAAAAGGTCTGGATCAATGCCGGCCAGCGTGGGCTTTTGCTCGGCATCGCCCCGGCTGATGCGTTGCGGGTTCTGGCGGCTTTGCCGGTGGCACTGATCGCCTGAGCGCGGCAGAACCCTTGGGCCCGCGTCTTGATCGCGGTGCGTGCAGGTTGAGCCAACCAAGCGGCGCCCGTCGCTGCACAATCTGCGCCCCTGAGTCAGCATTGCTGCCCGACGGTGGGTCTGTCCGTGTCCTTGCACCAATTGCGACGGTGCCTGCGCACTTGTCTTGCACACGCCTGAGAGGCACAGTTGCGCCAAACAGGTGGGGAGTGTGGCTATGAATGGCGCTGAAGCTTTGGTCAAAACGTTGCTGGCCTCGGATGTCACCGTGTGTTTTGCCAATCCTGGCACATCAGAGATGCACTTTGTGGCCGCGCTGGATGCGCATCCTGACATGCACTGCATCTTGTGCCTGTTCGAAGGCGGGGCCAGCGGGGCTGCAGATGGCTATTTTCGGATGAGCGGGCGGGTTGCCGCGACGCTGCTGCATCTTGCCCCCGGGTTTGGCAACGCCTTTGCCAATCTGCACAACGCGCGCAAGGCACAGTCGGGTGTGCTCAACATCATGGGGGAACATGCCAGCACGCATTTGAAATATGAGGCCCCGCTCAAGGGTGATACCGCGGGCATCAGCCGCACCATTTCGCATTGGACCCGCACCAGCGATGACGCGGCATCGGTTGCCCGAGACGGGGCCGATGCGATCCGCGCCGCGCGCAGCAACAACGGCCAGATCGCCACGCTGATCCTGCCCGCCAATACCGCTTGGGAGCCGGGGCTTACGCCCGAGGTTGCCGCCGCCCCTATGCAACCAGAGCGGCCTTCGACGGCCCAAGTGCAGGCAGCAGCTGCGGCGTTGCGGCAGCCCGGAGCGGCGCTCTTGGTCGATGGCGCGGCGCTGCATGGGTCAATGGGCCACACCGCGCTGCGGATCTCCAAGGCGACGGGATGCCGATTGCTTGGCCCCTGCCTTGCCCCACGCGTGCGGCGTGGTGCGGGTGCGGTGCCTTTCGAGCGGCTTGCCTATGTGGTCGAGGAAAATATGGCTGTGTTGGCGGGGATCAGCACGCTGGTGCTCTGTGGCACGCAAGAGCCAACCAGCTTTTTTGCCTATCCGGGCAAACCCAGCCTGCCCGCGCCGCCTGATTGCCATATCCTGCCCTTGGGCGGTCTGGACGGCGACTATGGCTGGACGCTTGACGCATTGGCCGAGGCGGTCGGGGCGAGCGACCTTGATCAGGCTGATCTGATCACAATCGCCTTGCCGGATATCGCGACCGGCGCGATGAGCCTTGAAAAGATCGGGCAATCCTTTGCCGCGCTGCTGCCACAAGACGCGATTGTGGTGGATGAGGCGATTACCTCGTCGCGGTTTTTTGCCCTGCCCAGCGGGACGGCGCGTGGACATGACTGGCTTGCGGTCACGGGCGGCGCGATTGGCTATGGTATGCCTGCCAGTGTCGGCGCGGCTGTAGCCTGCCCTGATCGCAAGGTGATTTGCCTGGAGGGTGACGGTTCGGGCATGTATACACTGCAATCGCTTTGGACGATGGCACGTGAAGGATTGGATGTGCTGGTGGTGGTGATTTCGAACCGCGGCTATCAGATCTTGCGGGGCGAGCTGGCGAATGTTGGCGTCACAGAGGTGGGGCGCAACGCGGTACGTATGTTCGATGTGGTAGAGCCGTCTCTGGACTGGGTTGCGCTGGCGAAGGGGCATGGCGTCGAGGCGGTGCGGGTCACCGACACCGATCAGTTCAACGCCGCCTTTGCCGCAGCCCTGGCGCGCAAGGGGCCCTATCTGATCGAAGTGATCTGCTGACCAAGCGCTGATTCGACGCGCCTTTCGGGCGGCGCGCCTATAAGGCGAGCGCGTTTTCGCCGAAGCAATCCAGAGTTGCTAATGCCGTTTCCACATGGCCGTTAACCATGATTTGTCATGTTTTTATAAAGATTTACGTGACCAGACACGCCTGCTTTGCAAGATGAAGGCGGTAAACCAGTACAAGTGACTCGGATGAGCATTGACGACCTTTGCGAGTATGCGATCAACTTTCTGCTAGCGGGGCACGGGAGTGCGCGCCAGCTTGCGGTTAATTTGGCCGAGCGCATCCCGGAAAATCCGCCGCTTGAACTGGTTTTCATTCTGTCGATCACCGCGTCAGGCATTGAGGAAACCTTTGCGGGCGAGGGCACCGCCGGTCTTGCGGCAGACAGTTGGCGGATCGCGGCTCTGCTCGGGGTTGATCTTTATATGATGCAGAACCAAGGCCATGCGCATGCCAAATGCCGCGATTTGCTGACCTATTGGCAGACGGTTGACCGCTATTTCATCAGCTAGGGCTCAGCCCACATTCGCAACAGATTCGAGCGTGTCTTGGCCAGCCTGTCAAATTCCGCTGATGTGCCATCGCGGGCAAAAGCTGCGTCGACGGACTGATCCAGATCGAACAAAATCTCGCGCTGGGCTGCATCACGGATCAGGCTTTGCACCCAGCCCACCACCGCCAGCCGCTCGCCGCGTGTGACCGGTTCGACCCGATGCAGTGTGGTCGCGGGGTAAAGGATCATATCCCCTGCGCCCAGTTTGATCGCCCGCGCCTCAAAGCTGTCTTCGATCACCAGTGCGCCGCCGTCATAGCTTTCGGGCGGGCTGAGAAACAACGTAAACGACAAATCTGTGCGCAGACCTTGCATCAGCGCGTCATCGACATGCAGGCCATAGGTTTGCTCCTGACGATAGCGCGACAGGATCAACCGCGTTAGCGCCTTTGGCCGAGCAGCCGAGCGAAACAGCGGGTTTGTGGCCAAGGCGGTTTCGACCTTGGCCAGAAGGGCATCGCGCTCGGGGGAGGTTGCCGCCTGACTGTTGGCCTTGACCGTGGTGGCAAAGCGCCCAGCCGTCGCACGCCCGTCGTCAAATGCCAGATCGCCCGCACCCTCGGCCAGCACGGCGGTTTCGACGCTCGACAAGAGCGATCCGATCACCATCAGCATCAGCGCACCTGCGAGGCGATCAGCTCTACCCGCGCCGCAACGGCGGCAAGGATCGCGGGATCACGCGCCTCGGGCGTAGCGCTGGTCAGATCACCAAAGGCATCATCTGCAGCCTTAAGCACCTGAAGGATCCGCATTGATTGCTTTTCCGCCGGCTCTTGCAGGCCCGTCGCCAGATCGCGGGCGACCAGCACAAAGGCATGCGCCTCGTTATAGGCCATGATGTCCTCGACCTTGCCATCCTTGAGGCTGCCCGCGTATTCCGAAGCCGCGGCCTTTGTCAGAACCGTCAGAGCGGCAAAGCGGGTTTTGATTGCCGATGCCTCGACGGCACGGGCGGCGTCAATTGTGGCGCGAACCTGTTCCAGCGCGGCATCAACGGCCATCTGCGGCTCGCCTGCCTCCATCGCGGCCGAAAAGGTCTGCATTTGCGGCGTGATGTCCTTGGCTTTGTGCGTCACGAGGCTGGCACGCACCGTGTCCATCATCTCGGCTTCCGGATGATAGGAAAGCCCGACTGCCTCGTCCTTCATCCCGTTTCGGTAAAGCGCAGCCGCGGCGATCAGATGCCCTTCGACGATCGCCAACTGTGCCAGATAGGCGATGTCGGCATCAATGCCCGCGACGGCACCGCTCTCGCCGCCTTCTCCACCTTCGGCCTGCACCTGCCACAGCCGCGCGTCCTGCTGCTGCGGGGTATAGATTGCAAGCTTGGGCAGGCGCACCTCGGCCGGAAGAGGCGAGGCCACTGCCAGGCTGACCGATGCGGCAGCAAGAGTCGTCCAGCGGCGTGGTGTGGTGGTCCGGGGTGAGGTCATCAGTGATCTGCCTTTAACTGAGTATTTAAGTCGGAAATACCTGAGTGAGGCGCGTGGGTCAAGCGTGTCTTAGTAAAACAGTCAGAAATCAGGCCTCATCGACCTGAAGCCAGACGCCGCCCTCGGGGCGCAGCGTCAGGATCATCACGGGTTTTGGGTCTTTGCCCGCAATCCGCGTAAACCGAAAACGCGCCAGCAGCGTGGCAAGAATTATCACCGCCTCTTGAAGCGCGAACGAGGCGCCGATGCAGATTCGGGGCCCATCGCCAAAAGGCAGATAGGCAAAGCGGTCGATCTTGTTGCTGGCCGCGAACCGGCTGGGATCAAAGCTGTCAGGCTTATCCCACAGCGCGTGGTGGCGATGCAGCGCATAGATTGGCAGCACGATGGTATCACCGCGCCGAACCTCGCGCCCCAACAGGCTGTCAGGCACCTGCGCTGTGCGCGCCAGAAAGGCGGCAGGTGGATAGAGCCGCAGCGCCTCATCCACAATCTGGCGGATCAGGGGCAGGGCGGGCAGGTCGTCGGCTGTCGCCGCACGGGTGCCAAGTGCGGCCTGCGCCTCGGCCCGTGCCATAGTTTGAGTGGCAGGATCAAAGGCACAAAGATAGAGCGCCCAGGCCAGTGTCAGCGCCGTCGTCTCGTGTCCCGCGACAATAAAGGTCAACAGGTTGTCACGCAGCTCGGCGGTATTCATTTGCCGCTGTGTCGCGGGGTCTTGCGCGCGCAACAACAGGTCCAGCAAGTCCGGCACAGGCTTTGCCCCGTCAGCACGGCGCCGGTCGATGGCCAGATCGGCCACCTTTTTCATATCGCCGATGCCCGCCGAGCCAAACATTCGATGCAGCCGTGGCACCCAGGGCGGTGCGCCAAGAATATCAAGCAGTCCGACCTTGGCGGTTTGACCGATGTAGGTCTCAATCGCGCGATGCACCGTTTCACGATCAAAGCCCTCACCGTCCGAAAAGGTAACGTCAGAAATCACCTCGAAGGTGGCGGTGACCATCTCGGCAAAAACATCCGCGCCTCGCCCAACCTGAGCGGCAATCCGTTCAGCGGAGCGCGTCGCCGCAAGCGACATAACCGGAGCCAGCGAGGCGACGTTGCGATGGGTGAACACAGGTGCCGCGGCCCTGCGCTGCCACTTCCAATGCTCTCCCTCTGCCACGAACAGGCTTTCGCCGATGGCGGGTCCAAGGATCAGTTTGGTGACCGTGGATTTGGGATAATCATCGACACGGTCACGCAAGATGTGACGCAGCGCGGCAGGGTCCATTACCATATGCCAGCGTTTGCCAGTGCTGCCTGACAAGATCGGCGCGTGGGTCGCGATCTCGGGGATCAATTCCAGCACATTACGCTGGCCCGCCCTCAGCGACCCAAAGATCCCAAGCGGCTTGGTTCCCAGTGGCACCCGAACGGGGCTCTGCGCGGTGGTGAGCATCATGCACTCCTTTGACCCAATGTAGACTGGCTTCGCAGGCAGGCAAGCCAAGTTCCTGTGACTGGGCGCAGCGGACGCCAGCGGCGAAACAATCACGGCAACGGCGTTGCGGATGCTGGCAATGGTTGCTTTGCACCGCGCCGCCTTGTATCCGACAAGCAGGCTTTCCCGAAAGGAGTCACCATGCGAATGCTGCGTTTTCTCGGCTTCAGTGCTGCGCTTGCCGTGCTGGCCGCGTGTCAGACCAATGACCTGAAGGAACCGCCGCCGCCATTGGGTGACTTCGTGCTGGGCCTCAACATCGCTGTGGCTGACAACGTGCAAAAAGTGCCAATCTCACGCGATGCCGACCCCAAGGAATGGGAAGCCGCTGTCAAAAAAGCGGTGGCCGATCGTTTTGGCCGCTATGACGGCAACCGGATCTATAACATTGGCATTTCAATTGACGCCTATGCGCTCGCTCCGCCCGGAATTCCGATCGTCGTCTCACCCAAGTCGGTGTTGGTGGTGACGGCAAATATCTGGGATGATGCCACGGCAACCAAGTTGAACCCTGAAGGCAAGCAATTGACCATATTTGAGGGCGCTTCGCCCGATACCGTGATTGGATCGGGCCTGACCCAAAACAAGCAAAAGCAGATGGAGATCCTGTCCTATAACGCCGCCAAAGCAGTGGAAAAGTGGCTGTTGGAACACCCCGAATGGTTCGATTTGCCACCGTTGAATGGCACAGCCGCTGTCAAGACCGCGCCAAAGACCGCAGCGCCTGCCAAGTCGGCAAAGGCTTCGGCCCCGGTCCCGGCCAAAAGGCCAAGTGCGGGTACTTCTCCCACACTCGGGGCAACAGTGCCCTGAGCCGGGGCAATCGCCGCTCTCGTGGGCAGCAGGTCTTGATTTTCCTGCCCGCAACGGCTAAGTGCCCGCCCGTATGACCAAGGGCTCGCTGTTGAGCCCGCAACCGCAAGGGCGTCCGACCATGGCAAAGGCAAAGTTTGAACGGAATAAACCGCACGTCAACATCGGCACGATTGGCCACGTTGACCACGGCAAGACGACGCTGACCGCAGCGATCACCAAGTATTTTGGCGAATTCCGCGCCTATGACCAGATCGACGGCGCGCCGGAAGAGCGTGCGCGCGGCATCACCATCTCGACCGCACACGTCGAGTATGAGTCCGAGGCACGTCACTACGCCCACGTCGACTGCCCCGGCCACGCTGACT
>JAHEBX010000157.1 GCA_024642045.1 Pseudorhodobacter sp.
GCAAGAAAGCCGATTTACCGCCACCAAGCGGGATCTGGCGTTGGAAACGGTGCTAAAGGCGCGCAACTACGAAGGCCTCAAGCGGGTCTTTGCTGCACCTGTCCAGATAGCGGCGGTGCTAGAGGTGGTGCGCGCCTTGGGCACCTGCGATCTGGCGGCGATCGAGGCGGCTTGCGGGTTGACCAGCCAACAGGCGGCGCGGATCGTGATCTGGCTGCTGAAATACGGCTTTATCGCGCGCTATTCCTTGAAATAGCGGCTGTCCTTGATCTGATCCCAAGCCCAAACCACCTCTTGCAACCGGTCCTCGTCCGAGCGGTCGCCGCCGTTCATATCGGGATGAAGATCCTTGACCAAGCTTTTGTATTGCTTGCGAATATCGGATTTCGTCCAAGTGTCGCGGGCATCCAAAATCTCGACAGCTTTGCGCTCGGTGGCGGGCAGCTTGCGCGTGGCGTTCGAGGTGGGCTTGGCCGGGTTGCGGGTTGCGTTTTCACCCAGCAGGGCCATCGGGTCGTTCAGCCCCAACCGGTGCCAGGCATTGCCATCATCCTTACGCGAAAACGGCTTGGTCTCGCGTTCCCACAGACGATCTTTTTCCAGAAGCTTCTGAAATTCCTCGTCCGTGGCCGAGCCAAAGAAGTTCCATTTCAGGTTATATTCGCGGATGTGATCGCGGCAGAACCAGAAATATTCATCCAGATGGTCAGGCGATTTTGGCGCGCGATATGCGCCCTTTTCCTTGCACTCGGGGTAATCACAGGCCCGGTTCGAGGTTTCGAACGCACCCGACATGCCACGACGTGTGGTTTTACGCTTGGCTTTGTCGGCCGAAACGCGGATGTCGAACTCGAAGGGGGGGCGACTTGTCATGCTCTGGCCTTTCCGACTCGGAGGCAAGAGTTTAGCCTTTTATGTGGCAGATTGAAGGGGGCAGAACGAAAAAATGAATATAGAGAAAGAGTTGACAAACCGCTTGATTGCGGCATTCGCCCCCGATCGGTTGGAAGTGGTCAATGAGAGCCATAAACACGCGGGTCATGGTGGCGATGACGGCTCGGGCGAAAGTCACTTTGCGGTAGTGATCCGTGCGCAGGCCTTTGCGCCGATGTCCCGCGTGGCGCGGCACCGGGCGGTGCATGCCGCGATTGGAGATCTGAACCAGCGCATCCACGCGCTGGCCTTGGATATCAGCGCGCCTTAAGCTCGAGCCTGCGTGCATGCAGCACGGGTTCGGTATAGCCCGAAGGCTGGACGCGGCCTTTGAAAACAAGGTCTTGCGTAGCCTTATAGGCGATTCCATCAAAGCTGGGCGCCATCGGGCGATAGGCCAGATCGCCCGCGTTCTGGCGGTCCACCACCACGGCCATCTTGCGCAGAGCGGTTTCGACCTGATCCTCGGACACGATGCCGTGGTGCAGCCAGTTGGCGATGTGCTGCGCCGAAATCCGGCAGGTGGCGCGGTCTTCCATCAGGCCAACATCATGGATATCGGGCACCTTGGAACAGCCAACGCCCTGATCAATCCAGCGCACGACATAGCCCAGGATACCTTGGGCGTTGTTTTCCACCTCGGCCAGAATCTGTGCCTCGGTCCATTTTTGATAGGCCGCGAGCGGGATTTCGAGGATGGTTTCAACATAGGCGCGCCGCCCGCCGGCCTGCAACCGCTTTTGCACCGCGAACACGTTGACTTTGTGATAGTGCAGCGCATGCAGGGTCGCGGCGGTGGGCGAGGGCACCCAAGCGCAGTTGGCGCCCGCCTTGGGGTGGTCGATCTTCTGCTCCAGCATCGCCGCCATCAGATCGGGTGCCGCCCACATGCCCTTGCCGATCTGCGCGCGCCCTGACAGGCCGCATTCAAGGCCAATGTCGACGTTCTGGTTCTCGTAGCCCTGAATCCACGGCTTGCGCTTGATGAAATCCTTCCGGCTGAAGGGGCCGGCCTCCATCGAGGTGTGGATCTCGTCGCCGGTGCGGTCTAGGAAGCCTGTGTTGATAAAGGCCACGCGGGATTTGGCGGCGCGGATGCAGGATTTCAGATTGACCGAGGTGCGCCGCTCTTCGTCCATGATGCCCAGTTTGACGGTGTTGCGCGGCAAGCCAAGGATATCTTCAACCATATCAAAGGTTTCGGCGGCAAAGGCGACCTCGTCTGGCCCGTGCATCTTGGGTTTGACCACATAGACCGACCCCAGACCCGAGTTGCGCAGCCCTGCGGTTTTCTTCAGATCGTGCATGGCAATCAGCGTGGTGACCAGCGCGTCCATCAGCCCTTCAAAGATTTCCGAGCCGTCGGGCAGCAGGATCGCGGGGTTGGTCATCAGATGACCGACGTTGCGGATCCACAACAGCGCACGCCCCTTGAGCACCAGTTCACTGCCATCGGGGGCGACAAACGCGCGGTCGGGGTTCAGCGCGCGGGTGAGCTGGCGGCCGCCCTTGGACAGGTCGGCCGTCAGCGTGCCCTGCATCAGGCCCAGCCAATTGGCATAGGCCTGCGTCTTGTCCTCGCCATCGACGCAAGCGACGGAATCCTCGCAGTCCATGATCGCCGAGATCGCACTTTCCATCACGATATCGGCCAGCGCCGCCTGATCGCGGCTGCCGATCAGATGCGCACGATCAAAGATCAGCTCGACATGCAGGCCGTTGTTGACCAGCAACACGGACTCCGGCGCCTTGGGGTTGCCGCGATAGCCTGCGAATTTCGCAGGGTCCACCAGCGGCAGATCGTCGATCAAGAGCGCACCGTTTTGCACATGATAGCGGCGCACATCGGCATGGCTTGCGCCCGCAATCGGAAAGGCCTCGTCCAGAAACACCCGCGCCCGCGCCACCACCCGCGCGCCGCGCCCCCGGTCATAGCCGCCCGCCGGGGCAGGGCTGCCGATCGCGTCGGTGCCGTAGAACGCATCATACAGGCTGCCCCAGCGCGCATTGGCCGCGTTGAGCGCATAGCGCGCGTTGGTGATCGGCACCACCAGCTGCGGCCCCGGCAGGCTGGCAATTTCGGGGTCGACATTGGCGGTGTCGATCTGAAAGGCCTCGCCTTCGGGCAAAAGATAGCCGATCTCTTGCAAGAACGCCTTGTAGGCTGCGGCATCATGGGGCGCATCGCGATGGGCGATATGCCAGGCGTCAATCTGGCTTTGCAGCGCCTCGCGCCGCCCCAGCAGCACGCGATTCTTGGCGCCTTGGGTCTGCGCCAGATCCGCCATCCCCGCCCAGAAGGTGTCAGCCGAAACCCCGGTGCCCGCAAGCGCCTCAGTCTCGATGAAATCGGCAAGGATCTTGTCGACTTGCAGGCCGTGGCGGCTGAGGCGTTGGGTCATGGGACGGGCTCCGGGCGTTTGATTTGGTGCAGCCTAACAGAACCGCCCCTCTCGGCAAGTTTCGCGACGGCTTATTTTCGGCCGCTGGGCGAAAACAGTTTTCGGATTTGATTGAAGAAAAAACTTAGCCATCTTGCTAAGTTTTTTCTTTGCTTGGTGGCCCGCTGTGTGATACTTAGCAGTATGACTAAGTTTGAACCCGATCTATCGCTGATCTTTCAGGCGCTCGCCGACCCGACCCGACGTGCCATGCTGGCGCAGCTGGGCAAGGGGCCACTCCCGGCGACCGAACTTGCACGGCCCACGGGCCTCGCGCTGCCGACGGTGATGCGACACCTCTCGGTGCTGGAAGGTGCCGAGCTGATCGCCACCGAGAAAGCCGGACGCAGCCGGATCTGCCGCGCCCGCCCCGAGACTATGATCGCCACCGAACGCTGGCTGGCCGAGCAGCGGTCGATCTGGGAGGCGCGGACGGATCGTCTGGAGGATTATGTGAGAAAGTTGATAGAGGAAATCAGATGATTGCGAACCTTGACCCCGACCTCGACCTTGTGCTGACCCGCGAGATCAATGCGCCGCGTGAAATTCTGTATGAATGCTGGACGCAAGAACGCCATATCCCGAATTTCTTTGTCCCCAAACCGCATAAGGTCACCGCCTGCAAGATTGATTTGCGGGTGGGTGGTGCGTTCAACACGACCTTTGATGTAGGGGGCACCGAGATGGCCAACAATGGCGTCTGGCTTGAGGTGGTGGCGAACGAAAAGCTGGTGTTTACCGACGGGTATTCGGAGGGCTGGAAGCCTGCGCCCGAGCCGTTCATGACGGCGATCATCCTGCTGGAGGACCTCGGTGCGGGCCGGACGAAATACACCGCAATTGCGCGTCATCGCAGCAAGGAAACCGCTGAAAGCCACAAGGCGATGGGGTTCTATGACGGCTGGGGCACGGTTGTGGACCAGCTCGAGGCCTATGCGCGGGGGCTGAAATGAAGGACCGTCAGATCGTCTTGACCCGTGTCATCCCAGCCCCCGCCGAGGCTATCTGGCGTTGCTGGACCGACCCTGCGATTTTGCCAGTCTGGTTCGGGCCCGAGGGGTATTTCTGCAAAACCAAAGAGATAGACCTGCGCGAAGGCGGGCAATGGTGTTTTGATATGATCGGGCCGGATGGCAAAGTTTGGGTGAACCGACATCGCTATACGGCTTTCATACCTGAAAAGCAGTTGGAATTTCTGCTGGATGACGGCGAGGACGACGTGGAGCCGATGCGGGTCGTGGTTGTGTTGACGCCCGAAGCCGGCGGCACGCGGATCACGCAGACCATGACGTTCCCGACGGTCGAGATGTGTCAGGGGGCCTTGGGATTTGGCGCAGATCGCTTGGGCCAAACGACTTTGGCGAAGCTGGAGGCGCAGGCGCTAAAACTCAAGTCGTAACTGGCCCTTGGCAGGTTGGAGCGGTGCTTCGATCAGCTGCACATGCGGGGTGACAAGGGCGCGCAGCGGCTTGCCGTGACGCGCCCAGATTGCCTCGCGCGCGGCGGTATGGGCGGTGGTGACGTCGATCAAGGGTTCGGGATACCGCCGCCCCAGCAGACGCGCGGCCCCCGCCCATTTCCACGGCGTCTGCAGGCAACTGTCGGGCACCTGCGCCAATTCGGGCAGCCAACGGCGTGTGAAGGCCCCGGTCGGATCAAGCGTAAGCGCTTGTTTTGTCGGATGATAAATACGCGGGGCGTGGCCTGCCATGCCTGCAATCTGCACCGCATAGGGCCAGAACAGCGCCGGGTCGTAATCGGTCAACCGGCGGGCGAGCGCAAGGCTTGCGGCCCGCCACTCCAGCCCAAGATGGTGGCAGGCAAGGCTGAGCGTCACCTCGCGCAGGTGATGGCTCAGCCAGCCCGTCGCTTTCAGATACCGCATCAGCGCATCCAGAAACGGCAGCCCCGTCTCGCCCTCAAGCCAGCGCTGTCGGGCGGGGTCGGCGGGCATGGCGGCAAGATCGGGTCGCGCTGTGGTCGCAGTGGCGGTGCGGCGGCTGAGTTGGCTTTGGAACTGCGCCAGCGCGCTTGGCCAACGGCCGGCCGGGCGTTCGGCAAGGCGCGCGGCAAGGGCGCTGGCGATCTCACGCGGGCCCAGTGCGCCAAGGGTCAGATGCGCCGAGAGCCGGGACGAGGCACGCTCGGCCAGCAGCGGCTGCGACTGCGCGCGGTGATAGCCCTCTGCCCGAGTGGTCAGAAAAGTCTCAAGCAGATCAAGCGCTTGCTTTCGTCCGCCGCGTTGACGATGCGGGCAGGGGTCGGGGGCAATCCGCAGCATCTGTGCCAGTGGCAGCGGGTTGGCCACCAGATCGGGGGGGCAGCGCAACGCGGGCTGCGGCAGCGGCTCTTGCGTGGTTTGGGGCGGGGCCTCAAGCCAGCGCAGGCCCTGATCGCGCGCCCATCCGGCCAGCTCGGGCGGCGCTGCGGCTTCGGTGACGATGCAGCTGATCGCATGGCGGGCGCAAAGCCGCGCCAACACCTCGCGCGCAGGGCCGCTGCGGATCAACAATGGCGCGCCAAGCGTTGCCAGATCCGCCCGCAGTTCGGTCAGGCTTTCGCATAAAAACCCGAACTGGCGCGCCGAGCGGTCGGCTTGCTGCCAAACCGCCGGGTCAAAGATATAGACCGGCAGGACAGCGCCCAACCCCGCCGCATGCGACAAGGCCGCATGGTCATGGCTGCGCAAATCCTGTCTGAACCACATGAGAACATTCATGGAACACAGCTTTATCAAAGCCTGCAGCACTGTAAAGACGTGACTTCCGCGCGAGCCGCGAATGGGCAGTAAGGCTTTGATATTTAGATGAACTCTGTCAACCTGCGCGGGATATTTTCCCGCATTCGGAATTGCAGACGATTCGTGACTTGCGTCTGGCGCGCTTCTGTTAAACCTTACCGCCAACCGAGGAGACCGCCATGCCAGCACCCGAACCGCAAACGATTTTTCTGGCCAATTACACTCCCTACAGCCATCTGGTCGAACAGGTCGAGCTGACCTTTCAGCTGAACCCGCGCGCAACCCGCGTCAAGGCGCGCCTGCATCTGGCGCCCAACCCCGAGCGCCCCGGCAAGCAGGATGTGCGGCTGGATGGCGAGGATCTGAAGCTGATTTCCTGCGCGGTGAATGGTCAGGAGTTGAAGGTGGTGCCGGACGCAACTGGGTTGACGATTGCGGCGGCGCGGCTGCCCTCGGGTGCCTTTGTGCTGGAGACCGAGGTCGAGATCGCCCCCGAGGGCAATACGGCGCTGGAGGGGCTTTATATGTCGAACGGCATGTATTGCACCCAATGCGAGGCCGAGGGCTTTCGCAAGATCACCTTTTATCCCGACCGACCTGACGTCATGGCGCGCTTCAAGGTGCGCATCGAGGGCGATCTGCCCGTGCTGTTGTCGAATGGCAATCCGGTCGGGCAGGGGCAGGGCTGGGCCGAATGGGATGACCCTTGGCCGAAACCCTCGTATCTGTTCGCGCTGGTCGCGGGCGATCTGGTCAGCCACCCCGACCGCTTTACCACCAAGTCGGGCAAGGATGTTGACCTCAACATCTGGGTGCGCCGGGGCGACGAAGGGCGCTGCGCCTGGGGGATGACCTCGCTCAAGGCGGCGATGGTCTGGGATGAACGCGTTTACGGGCGCGAATACGACTTGGACATTTTCAACATTGTTGCTGTCGATGACTTCAATATGGGCGCGATGGAGAACAAAGGGTTGAACATTTTCAACTCCAAGGCGGTTTTGGCCTCGGCAGATACGGCGACGGATGATGAATTCGTTCGCGTCGAATCCATCATCGCGCACGAATACTTTCACAACTGGACCGGCAACCGGATCACCTGCCGCGACTGGTTTCAGCTGTGCCTGAAAGAGGGGCTGACGGTCTACCGCGACCAGCAGTTCTCATCCGATCAGCGCTCGGCGCCGGTCAAGCGGATACAGGACGTGCTGGCCCTGCGCGCGCGCCAGTTTCGCGAGGATAGCGGCCCGCTGGCGCATCCGGTGCGGCCCGACCACTATATCGAGATCAACAATTTCTATACCGCGACCGTGTATGAAAAGGGCGCCGAGGTG
Source organism: Pseudorhodobacter sp. (assembly GCA_024642045.1). Classification (GTDB taxonomy): domain Bacteria; phylum Pseudomonadota; class Alphaproteobacteria; order Rhodobacterales; family Rhodobacteraceae; genus Cypionkella. The sequence goes on from JAHEBX010000157.1 coordinate 7,446, forward strand.
ATCGGCATGCTGCGGCGGCTGGTGGGGGATGCCGATTATGCCCGCGCGCTGGATCTGTATTTCGAGCGTCACGACGGCCATGCCGCGACCATCGAGGACTGGCTCAAGGTGTTCGAGGATGTGACGGGCCGCGATCTGACCCAGTTCAAGCTGTGGTATACCCAAGCCGGCACGCCGCGGCTGAAGGTAAGCGAGGCCTGGGACGACGGCCGCTTTACTCTGACGCTCGAGCAGGAAAACCCGGCCACGCCGGGCCAGCCCGAAAAGGAGGCCAAGCTGATCCCGGTGGCCGTG
>JAHEBX010000018.1 GCA_024642045.1 Pseudorhodobacter sp.
CGCGGCGCCGATGGCTCGGTCAGCTATACCCCAGAGGGCCGTTTTGAAACCGGCATCTTCAAGGTTGCAGCGCTCAAACCGATGGGGGCGGGCGACGGCTTTATGGGCGGGCTTTTGGCCGCTTTGGGGCGTGGAGTGCCGCTGGAAGCCGCCGTGCAACGCGGGGCGGCCACGGCTGCGATGATTGTGGCAGGGATCGGCTGCGCGCCGGCCTCGCCCACCACCGCCACCTTGGATGCTTTTCTGAAAACCTATTCCTGACAAAGGATTGACCATGCATATTGCACCCTATGACAACCAGAACCAGCCGATCATCGACGCAGGCCATTCGCATGTGCCTTTGGTCTATTTCAACATCGTCAAGCTGACCAAGGGTGAAACCTTTGCCTCGCAGGTCGCAGGCTATGAAACGTGCATCGTGCCGGCTACAGGCACCATCAGTGTGACGACAGGCGGCGAAACCTTTGCCCGCATCGGCACGCGGCGTGCCAATGTCTGGGATGGCGCACCCGAAGGTGTGTACATTACCACAGGCGCGCGCGCCGAGATCACCTGCGACAGCGAGGCCGCCGAAGTCTTCGTCGCAGGCGCGCTGACGGATGAGGTATTCCCCCCCTTTGCCATACGCGCAGCCGACATCGACCCCGTGCAATATGGCTCGGATGACACCAAGACCCACCGCAAGATCAAGCATATCCTTGGCACCAAATACCACGGTCGCGTGTCGCGGCTCTTGGTGTCAGAGCTTTACACTGTGGGCGCCGGGGGCTGGTCGGGCTTTCCCAGCCACAAGCATGACACCAACCGCCTGCCGCTTGAGACCCGCCACGACGAGGTTTACAACTTCCGTTTCAACCCGCCCCACGGTTCGGGGTTGCAGATGTTGCAGCGCGAGGACGGCACCTCGGGCGATGCCTATCACATCGTCGACGGCTCGACGATGGTGATTGACAAGGGCTATCACCCTTGCTGCGTGCTGCCCGGATACGAGATGTATTATTTCACCATCCTCGCAGGCGAAACACAGCGCTCGCTGGTGCAGTTCTTTCAGCCAAGCCACGCCGATCAGATCGAAACCATTCCGGGGATCAAGGATATGATCGCCAAGTTCAAATGACGCTTGTGACGCTGAAACAGGTGCTGACACCCTGCCTGCACGACGGCACTGCCGTGGCGGGGCTTGTGGTGCTGGGGTGGGAGGATGCGCAGGCCTATGTGCAGGCCGCCGAGGCCGCAGGTCGCCCGGTGATCCTGCAAGCAGGTCCCGGTTGCCGCGCCCATACCCCGCTCGAGGTGTTGGGCGCGATGTTTCGCCATCTGGCCGAGGCTGCATCCGTTCCCGTCGTCACACATCTGGACCACGGCGAAAACCTCGCCGTCTGCCAGCGCGCCATCGACTGCGGCTTCAGCTCGGTGATGTATGACGGCTCGGCGCTGCCCTTGGCGGACAACATCGCCCGGACAGCCGAGATCGTGGAGATGGCGCATCGCCAAGGTGTGTCGGTCGAGGCCGAGCTGGGCTATGTCGGTTATCATCAGGGCGCGGAGTCAGTTGGCACGGATCCGGCCGAGGTGGCGCAGTTCTGGCGCGAAACCGACGTTGATGCGCTGGCGGTGTCGATCGGCAACAGTCATCTGATGACGCAGCCAGGCGCTGCGGTTGATGCGATGCGGCTTGCCGCCATCCAAGCGGCTGCGCCCGGTTTGCCTTTGGTGCTGCACGGCGGCTCGGGGCTGGAGCCTGCCCTGCGCCGCGAGCTTGCGCGCAACACCAGCGTGTGCAAATTCAACATCGGCACCGAGCTGCGCATGGCCTTTGGCGTGGCCCTGCGTGAGGCGGTTCTGCGCGACACCACCCGCTTTGACCGCAACCAGATCCTTTCGGAAACCATCAGCCCTGTGGCGCGGGCTGCCCGCCATGCCATTGACAGTCTGCACTGATCCCGATTTGCTCAGACATGGGCCTGTTGCCCGCAACGGCGTGATCGTGTCTAGATGTGCACCAGAGCTGATTACGCGAGGCATCATGGCAGTGACATTTGACGAAGACCTGTTCTTGCAAGGGCTCACGCAGCGCAAAGCAACGCTTGGCGCTGACTATGTCGAAGCGAACCTCGCTGCTGCGGATGACTTTACCCGTCCGTTTCAAGAGGCAATGACGGCCTGGTGCTGGGGCTTTGGCTGGGGCGACGGAGTGATCGACGCCAAGACCCGCTCGATGATGAACCTGTCGATGCTGGGCGCGCTGGGCAAGATGCACGAGTGGGAAATCCACTGCAAAGGTGCCTTGAACAACGGCGTTTCGGTCGAGGAAATCCGCGCCATCATCCATGTCGTCGGCATTTATTGCGGCGTGCCGCAAGCGCTTGAATGCTTTCGTGTCGCCCGCAAGGTGCTGACCGAGCGTGGCCTGCTCTAGGCCCGTGCCGCATTTCTCTCGCCCCAGTATCATCGCGCTTTATCTGCTGGTGGTCGCGATCTTTACGGCGGCAGTGGGCTGGGTGTCCTTGCGCGACGGGTTGGACCGGCTCGCCGAGCGCGGGGCTGCAGATCTGTCGCTGTCCTCGGGGCGTTTGACAGGAGAATTGCAACGTTACCGCGAATTGGCGGTGTTTTTTGCCGATCATCCGACGCTTATGCCTTTGGCGAGGGTCAATAAAGGAGGCGATCCTGCTGCCGATGCGCTGCTGCTGGCCGCCGCTGATCGGACCGGATCGGACCGGATCGAGCTTGTCGGGCGAAACGGTCAGGTGCTGGCTTCGTCGCGGCGCGACTCTGGTATCCGCGCGCATCAGGGTATTCCTGTGTTCTTGCAACATGCACTGAATGGCACCATCGGCTTTGCTCATATGATCGACCCCACCACGAACAGGCGCATGTTCATCTACGCGGCCCCTGTTTTTGCATCCTCTGGCCCTGTGCTGGCCGCGATCACCATTCGTCTTGACGTCGAAACAGTCGAGGCGGCAAGCCGAGGCGAGGTGGAAACCTCATTCTTCACTGATAGCGAAGGCGTGGTCTTTGTTTCGAACCGCGATGAGCTGGTGCTGCGCGCGCAACAGCTGCACCAAACCTCGACGCCCTCGGTTCCGCCCGACCAGATCCAGGCTTTCCCACCGCTGACCGAATACACCATCGCGGGCCATTCGCTCTGGGCGATCAAGGCGGGCCCCTATCTGCCCGATCTTGCCCTGCACCTGACGCGGCCCCTGCCGGTGATCGCCATGAGGGGGGAGATTTTGCTTGATGCAGCTCCGGTGCTGCAAACCGCCTTGATGCAGGCGGCCACCGCGGCCGCCCTGTGCCTGATCTTTGGCGCGGCGTTGCTGACCGTGTCCGAGCGCCGCCGCATGCTGGCGCAGCGCCTCGGCGTCGAGGCGCGACTGAACGCAGAGCTGGAAGAGCGTGTCGCCGCCCGCACCCGAGAGCTGACATCGGCGCAGGCCAATCTGATCCGTGCAGGCAAGCTCTCGGCGCTGGGCCAGATGTCGGCGGGCCTGAGCCACGAGCTGAATCAGCCATTGATGGCGATCCGCTCTTATGCCGAGAATGCCGCCGCCTTCATTGAACGCGGCAAACCGCAGGCGGCGGCGGACAATCTGCTGCAAATCTCGGACCTTGCCCGCCGGATGGGGCGCATCATCCGCAACCTGCGCGCCTTTGCCCGCCAAGAGGTCGAAGGCTTTGCCGATGTCGATTTGGTGGCCGCGGTGGCGGCCGTGCTGGAAATCACCCAACCGCGGATGCGTCAGGAATCCGTGACGCTTGATTATGCCGCTCCCGACCAGCGGGTGATGGTGCGCGGGGGCGAGGTGCGGCTGCAGCAGGTCGTGCTGAACCTGATCGCCAACGCGCTGGATGCCATGAAGGATCAGCGGTCTGCGCGGCTTTCACTGCGCATCGAGACAGAGGGCGACCGTGTGCGGCTTTACTTGCGCGACAGCGGGCCTGGAATTGCCGAGCCCGATCGTATGTTCGACCCGTTCTATTCCACCAAGGCGGTGGGCAGTGCCGAGGGCATGGGACTGGGCCTTTCGATCTCTTATGCGATCATCGACAGCTTTGGCGGCGCGATCTCGGGGCGCAATGCAGCAGGGGGCGGGGCGGAGTTTTGCGTTGAACTTGCCCGCGCGCAGGCTAAACAAGAGCCATGATCCGCAAAGTGCTCCTTGTCGATGATGACCGCCCCGTGCGTCAGGCCTTGGGCCAGACGCTGGAGCTGGCCGACTTGCAACCGATCCTTGCAGGCAGCTATATCGAAGCCAAGGACCATATCACCGAAGGGTTTCAGGGCGTGATCGTCAGCGACGTTTCGATGCCCGGCAAGGATGGTTTTGCGCTTTTGGAGTTTGCGCAAGGCGTTGATGCGGAACTTCCGGTGATCCTGTTGTCGGGGCAGGGTGACATTCCGATGGCCGTGCGCTCGATGGGCAAGGGGGCGTTTGATTTTCTGGAAAAGCCTTGCGCGCCTTCGGACCTGATCGCGGTGGTCGAAAAGGCGCTGCGCAGTCGGGCGCTGGTGCTGGAAAACCGCCAGCTGCGCCGCCAGCTGCAATCTTCAGATGCCGCCGCCCGCATGATCTACGGCAAATCGGCGGTGTCAGAGGATCTTCGCAACCGCATCCGGACCGTCGCGCGCACGACGGCCGAGGTGCTGATCCTGGGCGAGCCTGGCACTGGCATTCCAAAGGTGGCCGAGGTGATCCACATGCTCTCTGCTGCGGCCGCGCGCCCCTTTCAGCGCATCGCCGCCGCCTCTGCCACGCCCGAGACGCTGGCGCAGGCCTTCGATCAGGCCGAGGGGGGATCGATTTTTCTCAATGAGGTCGCTGGCCTCAGCCCCGCCGCGCAGTTTGCCCTGCTTGAACGCATGGAGTCCGACCATGCGGCGCGTATTCTGGCGGGCACCAACCTCGACCTTGCCGCAGAGGCGCAGGCGGGCCGCTTTCTGCATGACCTCTATTACCGCCTGGATGCGATGCGTTTGCGGATCCCGCCACTGCGCGAGCGTCCCGAAGACATCGCGGTGCTGTTCGCCACCTTCGTCTCGCAGGCCTGCGAGCAGGCGGCACTGCCAGAGCCGCCGATTACCGAAGGCGTGATCGCGCGGCTGATGGCGCAGGATTGGCCGGGCAACGCGCGGTCGCTGATGAATGAGGCGATGCGCTATGCCATGGGATTGACCGAGGATGAGACCGAAAGTGGCAACGGTCTGACCGAGCAATTGGCACGAGTTGAGCGCACCCTGCTGGAAGAGGCGCTGCGCCGTTTTGCGGGCAATGCCACGCTTGCGGCCCAAGCGCTGCGGGTGCCGCGCAAAACCTTCTACGACAAGCTGACCCGCCACGGCCTGCGCCCTGAACTGTTTCGCAATTGATCCAAGGAAACCCAATGTCGCCCTATCAGCCCTTGACCGATGCCGAATGGCCTGCCGAGATTGCCGCAATGCGCGACGGTTTTGCGGGGCGGCTCAACGTCTATAGGGTGATGGCGCATCATCCCGCCCTGTTGCGCGCTTGGCAGGATTTTCGCAATCATGTGGTGCTGGGCACCAGTCTTGGGGCAGAGCGCTCTGAGGTGGTGATCCTGCGCACAGGCGTGCGGCTGCATGCCGAATATGAATGGGCGCACCATGTCGTGCGGGGGCGCGCCTCGGGTCTGGATGACACCCGCATCCGCGCGATGCGCGGCGCGCCCGAAGCCTTGTCGGTGCAAGACGCGGTGCTGGTACGCGCTGTTGATGCCTTGATCGACAATGCCTGTCTGCCTGCGTCGCAGCAAGCCGAGCTGGCGGATCTGGTGGGTGTCACGGGCATGTTTGACGTGATCGCGACCGTCGGGCTTTACCGCATTCTGGCCTGTCTGGTGAAAAGCTTCGAGACCCCGATTGATGCCGATATCCGCGCGGCTCTTGTCGCCAATCCGATCGGCTGACACAGTCTTTTGTGTGCGGATTCACGCCGATGGCAGGGCTTGCACTGTGCGAGATTCCGCACAGGCACAGAACAGACCGCAACGACCTAATTCTCTAAACTTCTGATAAATATATATAAAACTCTCTTTGGTCGTGCGTGTAAAGTTTTAGTTGCGACATGCCTCACATCTCTAAACACTTATTTTATCGCCTGAGGCCCAGGCGCCCTGTGACAGGCCGACCCCACGTCGGCGCAATACTCTGGGAGGAGTACACATGAAATTTTTGACCGCTGCCGTTTCGGCGGCCTTCCTTTTGTCGTCCACCGCGATTGCTTCGGCTGCCGAATGTGATCCGGGCGAGACCGTGGTAAAATTCTCGTTCACCACCAACCTTGACAAGCACCCCAAGGGTCTTGCGGCCCAGATGCTGGCAGACCGGGTGAATTCCGAGATGAACGGCAAGCTCTGCATGGAGCTTTACCCCAACTCGACACTTTATGACGATGACAAGGTGCTTGAGGCGATGCTGCAGGGCGACGTGCAACTTGCTGCGCCCTCGTTGTCGAAATTCGAGGCCTTTACCAAGGTCTTCCGCCTGTTCGATCTGCCCTTCATGTTCAAGAACATCGATGCCGTCGATGCCTTCCAATTGTCAGACGCTGGCCAAAAGATGAAATCCTCGATGGAGCGTCGGGGCCTTGCTGGTCTGGAATTCTGGCACTCGGGCATGAAGCAGTTCTCGGCGAAAAAGCCGCTGCTGGTGCCGGGCGACGCCAAAGGTCTGAAGATGCGCGTGCAGCCGTCCGACGTTCTGGTCGCGCAGATGGAGGCGCTTGGCGCATCCGCGCAGCCGATGGCGTTTTCGGAAGTGTATGGCGCGCTGCAAACCGGCGTCGTGGACGGTCAGGAAAATACCTGGTCGAACATCTATGGCCAGAAGTTCTTTGAAGTGCAGGACGGCACGACCGAAACCAACCACGGGGTGCTGGATTATCTGGTTGTCAGCTCGGTTGATTTCCTCGACAGCCTTGACCCCGCCGTGCGCGATCAGTTCCTGCAAATCCTGCGCGAGGTGACCGTCAAGGGCAACGAGAACGTCAACGGTATCGAGGCCAAGTCGCGTCAGGCGATCCTTGATGCGGGCGCTGTGATCCGCGAGCTGACACCCGAGCAGCGTCAGGAATGGGTCGATGCGATGAAGCCGGTTTGGGAAAAGTTCCTGGAAGACGTTGGCCAGGACAACATCGACGCAGTGCAGGCGATCAACGCCACCCACTAAGTCCGCGCACATGGCCCGCCAACTGCGGGCCATGCAGCCCCCATTCCAGATAGGTGCGAAATGAGCGACACCCCCAAGGACAACACGCGGCGCTGGATCGATGTCTTTGAACAGACAGCGATCGCGCTGCTTTTGGGCCTGATGACCGTGATTACCTTTGTGAACGTTGTGCTGCGCTATGGCTTCAACTCGGGGTTCATCTGGGGGTTGGAGGCCACGCTAATCCTGTTCGCATGGCTGGTGATCTTTGGTGTCAGCCATGCCTTCCGCATCACGGCCCATCTGGGCGTGGATGCGGCCACCAATATCCTGCCCAAGGGCCCCAAGCGCATTGCGGCGCTGCTTTCGGCTGGGTTTTGCTTGCTTTATGCCGTCTTTATGATGAAGGGCGCTTGGGATTACTGGGCGCCCACTGCAGGGCTGTGGCAAACCTCGGGCCGCTGGTTTCCGACGGGTCTGGATGCAACCACCCGCGACCGCGCCTTTTATATCACCGAGCAAATTCCCATGCCGTCCTGGCTGAACTTTCTGTCCGACTGGATCAATCAGGGCGAGGCTTATGACAAGCTGCCGCGCTTTATCCCGTATATCATCCTGCCTGTTGGAATTGGACTTTTGATCCTGCGCCTGTTGCAGGCGACCCGAGACATCATTTCAGGCAAGCGTGAGAGCCTGATCGTCAGCCACGAAGCCGAGGACGCTGTTGAAAGCGTCAAAGCCCTGAACAAAGAGTCCTGATCCATGCATGTATTGGCGCTATTTATCGGCATCGTGCTGCTGCTGATGATCGGGGTTCCGATTGCGGTGGCACTCGGCCTGTCCTCGATCTTGTTTCTGCTGTTGTTCAGCGACACCTCGCTCGCCTCGATTGCGCAGACTTTTTACGCGGGGATGGCGGGGCATTACACGCTGCTGGCCATTCCGTTCTTTATCCTCGCCTCCAGCTTTATGTCGACGGGCGGCGTGGCGCAGCGGATCATCCGCTTTTCCATCGCTTGTGTCGGGCATTTGCCGGGAGGCCTTGCGATTGCGGGCGTGCTGGCTTGCATGATGTTTGCGGCCCTTTCGGGGTCTTCGCCGGCGACTGTGGTGGCCATCGGTTCCATCGTCATCGCCGCGATGCGGCAGATGGGCTATACCAAGGATTTCGCGGCGGGGGTGATCTGTAACGCAGGCACGCTGGGCATCCTGATCCCGCCGTCGATCGTGATGGTGGTCTATGCCTCGGCCACGGATGTGTCTGTTGGGCGGATGTTTTTGGCCGGTGTCATTCCCGGCCTGATCGCGGGCTTTATGCTGATGGCGGCGATCTATGTGATTGCGGTGGTCAAAAAGCTGCCCAAGGGCGAATGGCTTGGCTGGATCGAAGTGTGGGAGTCGTTCCGCGACGCGTTTTGGGGCCTTTTGTTGATCGTCATTATCATGGTTGGCATCTATGGCATTCCGGGCGTCACCGGGGCGATCTTTACCCCAACCGAAGCGGCAGCGGTGGCCTCGGTCTATGCCTTTATTGTGGCGATGTTCATCTATCGCGATATTGGACCCTTGGCGGGGGTGAATGGCGGGCATCGCAAGAACCTGTTGACCATGCCCAAGGCGCTGTTCACCAGCTTTTGGCACCCCGACACCATGCGGATGCTGTATGACGCGGGCAAGCTGACGATTACGCTGATGTTCATCATCGCCAACGCGCTTATCCTCAAGCAGGTGCTGACCGACCAGCAAGTGCCGCAAGCGGTAGCCAATGCCATGCTGAGCGCGGGGCTGGACAAGATCACCTTCCTGATCGTCGTCAACGTGATCTTGCTGATCGGCGGGCAGTTCATGGAGCCCTCGGGCCTGATCGTGATCGTGGCGCCCATTGTGTTTCCGATTGCGATCAGCCTTGGCGTCGATCCGATCCATCTGGGCATTATCATGGTGGTCAATATGGAGATCGGCATGATCACGCCGCCAGTGGGGCTCAACCTCTTTGTCACCTCGGGCGTTGCGGGGATGTCGATCATGCGCGTGGTCCGGGCGGCGCTGCCGTTCCTCGGCATCCTCTTCGTGTTCCTGATCCTTGTGACCTATGTGCCTATCCTGTCGACATGGTTGCCAACATTGATGATGGGACCCGAGACGATCATGAAATAGCCGGTTGCGCGGGCAGGGGGCTGCCCGCGCATCAACGGGACTTGGCCTGCGCGCTTTGCGGTGGTAAGGGACAAGAGTTCTCAGGGCGGGGTGCAATTCCCCACCGGCGGTAAAGCCCGCGAGCGCCTTGCGTTTCCCCGGAAACGCTTGGGTCAGCAGATCCGGTGTAATTCCGGGGCCGACGGTATAGTCCGGATGGAAGAGAACCATGCCGTGTGCGCCCTGCATAGGGGCGGACCCGTCTTGGCTCGTGCTCTGGGACCTGTCGCAAACTTGCAGAGGTTCCAAATGACTGACACCTACCAAACCACCAAAATCGCCTTCATCAAGGCACGCTGGCACGCCGATATCGTCGACCGCGCCTATGAAGGTTTTACCATCGCCGCCGCGACCCTGTTGCCCGGTGCCACGGTCGAGGCCTTTGACGTGCCCGGCGCCTTTGAGATGCCGCTTTTGGCCAAGAAACTTGGGCAAAGCGGCCAGTATCACGCGGTTGTGGCCGCAGCCCTTGTTGTCGATGGCGGGATTTATCGGCACGACTTCGTGGCCAGCGCCGTTGTTGACGGGCTGATGAGCGCGCAAATGGCCACCGGCGTGCCGGTGTTTTCGGTCTCGCTGACGCCGCACAACTTTCAGCCGGTCGAGGCGCTGACCAGCTTTTACAGCGCGCATTTCATCAAAAAGGGCGAAGAGGCCGCGATCGCCGTCCGGCAGGTTCTGGATCTTGAGGCACGTCTGGCCGATTTGGTCGGCTAAAACACTGTGGGGCCAACGCTGCGCGGGTTGGCCCTAGCGTTTTTGCGGCGTGCTGAGGGGCAAAGCGTGACCAAATTTGCGCGCCTTGGTGTCCAGATAGCTGGCGTTGAACGGGTTGGACGGGATCACCAGCGGCTCGACCGCGCTGATCTCGATGCCGTGGCGTTGCAGGGCGGCCACCTTGTCGGGGTTGTTGGTCAAGAGCCGGACCGCGCTGGCGCCCAGCGCCTGCAATATTTGCGCTGCTTCGGCATAGTCGCGCGCATCCTCTGGAAGGCCAAGTGCGTGGTTGGCCTCGACCGTATCCAGCCCACCGTCTTGCAAGGCATAGGCGCGCATCTTGTTGGCAAGGCCAATGCCGCGCCCCTCTTGCCCGCGCAGATAGACCAGAATACCGCCCGCAGATGCCGCAAGCCGACGCAGACTTTCCTGCAACTGTGGCCCGCAATCGCAGCGCAACGACCCCAACGCATCCCCCGTCAGGCATTCCGAATGCATCCTGACCAGAGGCGCCCCGACCGCCACGCCGGGCGAGACAAGCGCCAGATGCTCGGACCCGTCAAGGCGGCTGCGAAAGGCATGCGCCCGGAAGGGTGCCAGCGCGTACTGTGTTGGCAGATCGGCCACGGCGACAAAATCGACGAGGGGCTTTTGCGGGGTTACAGGGCGGGCTTGCATAGACGCTCCACATATTTCGCGATCACATCGGATTCGACGTTCACCAGATCGCCCACACGCCGGTTCTGCAGATTGGTGTGGACCCAGGTGTGCGGGATGATGGTCAGGTTGATCTCACAGCCCCCTTCAGGCAGATCGCGCACCGCATTCAATGTCAGGCTGATACCGTCGAGCGCGATGGACCCCTTTTCGACGCAATAGCGCGCAAGCGCGGGCGGCAGGCGCAGCTCGATCAGATAGGCGCCCGCCTCGGGTGTCACCGCCTCAAGCCGCGCAAGCCCATCGACATGGCCCTGCACCAGATGGCCCGAAAGCCGCGTCGCCATCGACACCGCCCGTTCCAGATTGACCAGATCGCCCGCGCGCAGGCTGCCAAGATTGGTGCGGCCCAGCGTCTCGGGGCTGGCATAGAACTGCGCCGCCCCCGCCGCGTCAAAGGTCACCACCGTCAGGCACGTGCCATTCACCGCCACGCTTTCCCCCAGCGCCAGATCGGGAAATCCAGTCGCCAGATCCAGCGTCAGCGCGCCCTCTGCGATGGTGGCAGAGCGGACTTTGCCAAGTTTTTCAATGATGCCAGAGAACATGTCAGTGGTCCTTTAAGGGGAGATTGCGTGTTATGGTGATCTGGTCGCTCTGACCTAAGGGGGCTTTTTCGATCAGCACCCATTCGTCCCAAAGACCTGATGCACGCACAAGCTCGGTGAGGGTTGGGCCGGCCTCGACGAGCACTTCGTTACAGCCCGCCTCGGCAAGCCCGCGCAGGGCATCGGCCAGATCGGTGGCGATGTGCGGCTGCAAACCGCGCGCACGGGCAAGGGCAAGGTATTCCGCATCCACGCGCCCGCGTCGGTCCAGAATAGTCAGGATGCGTGATTTTCCTGCAATGTCGGGCAGATGGCGGACAGTGAATTCAGGGCGATCCGCCCGCACAGTTCCCGAACCCGTCAGGATCGCATCCGCACGGCGGCGCAACTGATGCGCGACCAACAGTGCTTCGGGGCCAGTAAATGTCTTGGCCCCCAGCGGCGGGATCATGCTGCCGCTTGCGTCCAGAGCCTGCTTGACGGTCACAAAGGGCCGGCCGCGCTGCACCCGCGTGGCAAAGGGCGCAAGCAATCGCTCGGCCTTGGCCACAAGCGCGGCACGCGCGGGATGATTGAGTTCTGCCAACGGGCGCACCCGCAGGCCAGCCGCGCGCAACGTTGCAGCCCCGCCGCTTGCGACCGGGTTGGGATCAGGCATGCCATACCAGACTTCGCGCGCGGGCGTGGACAGGATCGCCGCACTGCAAGGCCCGGTGCGGCCATGATGGTTGCACGGTTCCAAGGTGACAATCACGGTGTCGATCCGCTCGGCCAGACCCGCGTCGCGGGCCAAGGCAATGGCGCGCGCCTCGGCATGGGGCAGGCCCGCCCCCAGATGGGCCGCTGCTGTCAGCACCGCCCCTGCGGCGTCCAGCAAAACGCAGCCGACCACCGGATTGGGGGCGGTCGCCCCTTCGTGTTCAGACGCAAGCAACAGCGCATGGCGAAACGCCTCGGCCAGAATGGCCGTCCGGTCTTGCACCTCTGTCTCTGCTCGCGACATCCGCACCCTCGCCTTTCATACCAAGGTCAGGGATGCACAGCCACAAAAGAGCAGCCTTCAGTTGAAGGATGCGCGGTTGTGCCTGTTCTCTTTCATCCGGACTATACCGTCGGCCCCGGAATTACACCGGATCTGCTGACCCAAGCGTTTCGTCAGAAACGCAAGGCGCTCGCGGGCTATACCGCCGGTGGGGAATTGCACCCCGCCCTGAGAACTTGCGTGCAACATAAGCGATCGTCGCCCGAGTGCAAGTGCCTGAAAAAGCGCCGGCGCCCGGCACGGTCCGGATTGAGGGATCAGACTTGATTTTAGTCAAACGATTGATTAAAATTGAACTATGACAGCTTTGCCACCTCCACCCGAAGGCACGCGACTGGCTCTGATCGAGGCGGGGTTCTTGCTGTTTGGGCAACAAAGCTTTGCGGCCACCTCAACACGGCAACTCGCGGCGCATGCGAATGCCAACATCGGCTCGATCGCCTACCATTTCGGGGGCAAAGAGGGGCTGCGTCAGGCCTGTGCCGAAGAATTTGCGCGCCGTTTGGGTACGGTCCCTGCGGTGGCGGCCTCGAGCGCGCATCTGTCCAAAGCCGAGGCGCGGGTGCAGCTGCGCGCGATCTTCAGCGGCTTTGTCAGCTTTTTGTTCGGAGGCCCGATGGCCGAGACCATGCTGCCGTTCATGTTGCGCGAGTTGACCGAGGATGGCCCCGGCGTTGATATCCTATACTCGCGCATCGTTGGGCCGACCCATGTGCGCCTGTGTGCGCTTTGGGCCGCGGCCACGGGGCAGGCGGCCGAGACAGATCAGGTCAGGCTAAGGGTGTTCAGCCTGATCGGGCAGGCGTTCTATTTTCGCGTCGGCGCGCCGATTGTCATGCGCCGGATGGCCTGGTCTGCAATCGGGTCCAGCGAGGCTGCCCTGATCGCGCAGACGCTGCTTGGCAATCTTGACGCTATGCTTGACGCTTTGGAAAGGTCCTGACCATGTTCGTCTGCTCGATCCCGCTGATCTCGGCGCTGTTTGTTGCCTGCACCCCTGCGCCACCGTTTGCGACGGGCTATGTCGAAGGAGAATACGTGCTGATCGCGCCGGTTGCCACCGCGCAGATCAGTGGCTTGAAGGTGCAGCGCGGCGATCACGTTACGGCAGGGCAGGCGCTGGTCGAGATGGAACGACAAGACGCTGAAATCGCGCTGGCACAAGCGGATGCGGCCAAATCGCAGGCCGAAAGCCAGCTTGCCAATCTGCGCGAGGGCAAGCGGCCCGAAGAGATCGGCGTGATCGTCGCCATGCTCGCCTCGGCCCGCGCGCAGGCCGCAGAGGCCCGCCGAAATGCGGACAGGGTCAGCAGTCTGGCCGCCAAGGGTGCGGCAACGCAGGCACAAAAGGACGATGCCGCAACCGCAGTCGCGACCGCAGAGGCCAAGACAGCCGAGGTCGAGGCCAATCTGGCCGTTGCCCGTCTGCCTGCGCGTGCTCAGGAAATTGCGGCGGCCGAAGCCACCCTGCGTGGGGCCGAGGCTGAACAGGCGCGGGCGAAATGGAGCCTTGGCAAGCGCGGTCTTGCCGCCCCGACAGCGGGTGTGATTGCCGATGTGATCCGCAATCCGGGCGAGATCGCAGGCCCAGCGGCTCCTGTGCTGTCACTGCTGCCCGATAATGGCGTCAAGCTGCGGCTTTATGTGCCCGAAGCGATGGTCGCGCAGATCAGGGTCGGCAGTGCCCTTCAGGTGAATTGCGACGCGTGCCCGCAGGGTCTGACGGCGACAGTTTCCTATGTTGCCGATGGCCCCGAGTTTACCCCGCCCGTGATCTATTCGCTGGTCAACCGGCAAAAGTTGGTGTTCCTGATCGAAGCCCGCCCCGACGCGGGCGCGGCTGCGTTGCTCAAGCCAGGGCAGATCGTCGATGTCGATCTGGCGGGTCTGCCGCAATGACCGCGCCGGCTATTGATGTGCACGGTCTGACCAAGCGCTATGGCGCCAAGACCGTGGTCGACAACGTCTCGATGCGGGTGGCCAAGGGCGAAATTGCGGGGTTTCTGGGCCCCAACGGGTCGGGCAAGACCACGACCATCCGTTTGATGTGCGGCCTGTTGACCCCGGACGCGGGTGAGGGCCAAGTGCTTGGCTATGATCTGCGCCGCCAAGGCTCTGCCATCAAGCGCGAGGTCGGCTATATGACCCAGCGGTTTTCGTTTTACGAAGACCTGACAATCGAGGAGAATCTGAACTTTGTTGCGGGGCTTTATGGCCTTGAGCCGGCGCGTAAATATGTCGCCGACACGCTGGCTGATCTGGGTCTGACCTCGCGCAAGGGGCAACTGGCGGGGGCGCTATCTGGCGGGTGGAAGCAGCGGCTGGCGCTTGCCGCCTGCATCATGCACCGCCCGCGCCTCTTGATGCTGGACGAGCCGACAGCCGGCGTCGACCCCAAGGCGCGACGCGAGTTCTGGGATGAGATCCACAGGCTTGCCGCAGACGGGCTGACGGTGCTCGTCTCGACCCATTATATGGATGAGGCAGAGCGTTGCCATCGCATCAACTATATCGCCTATGGTAAGCTGGTCGCGCAAGGCACGGTGGCGGACGTTGTCCGCGATGCCAACCTGACCACGATGGTGCTGGACGGCGAGGGCACGGTTGCCGCCGCCAAGGCGCTGCGCAAGATGCCGGGCGTGGATCAGGTGGCGCCCTATGGCACTACCTTGCATGTGATCGGCCGCGATGGGGTGGCACTGCGCGCCTCGGCCCGCGCAGTGGCAGAGGCGACCCAATGCAGCCTGCGCGACGCGGAAACCAGCCTTGAGGATGTGTTCATCCAGTTGATGAGCGAAGCGCAGGACAATGTCACATGATCCGCGCGCGCCGCTTTTCCTTGCGCCGTCTGCGCAGCCTGATCGTCAAGGAAGTCATTCAGATGCGGCGCGACCGCATCACCTTTGCGATGATGCTGGGCGTGCCGCTGATGCAATTGATGCTGTTTGGCTTTGCGATCAACAACGACCCCAAGGGTCTGCCCGCCGCCTTGGTTGCCCCGACGCAAGACCGCTTTACCCGCGCCATCGTCTCGGCGCTGGAAATCACCGGCTATTACCAATTCACCTATCCCAACGCCTCCGCGGCCGAGGCCGAATTTCTGATGTCACGCGGGGATGTTGCCTTTGTCGTCACCGTGCCCTCTGACTTTGGACGCAGGGTCGAGCGCGGCGACAATCCGCAGATCTTGATCGAGGCCGATGGCACCGATCCGGCAGCGGCCTCGGGGGCGATCTCGACGCTGGGCACCGTCGCCGCCGATGCGCTCTTGCGCGAAACAGGGTCCGAGGCCACCGCCGCCGAACAGGCCCTGTCGCGCATGTCGGTCGTGGTGCATCGCCGCTATAACCCCGAAGGCATCACCCAATATAACATCGTGCCCGGCCTCTTGGGGGTGATCTTGCAGATGACGATGGTGATGATGACCTCAATGGCCCTGACGCGCGAAACCGAGCGCGGCACGATGGAAAATCTGCTGTCGATGCCCGTGACGCCGATGGAGATCATGCTGGGCAAGGTGCTGCCCTATTTCTTCGTTGGTGCCGTGCAAGTAACCGTTGTGCTGGTCGCTGCGCGTCTGGTGTTTCAGGTGCCCTTTGTCGGTGGGTTGCTGCTGTTGTTGGCGGGGGTTTTCCTGTTTGTGATGGCGCTGGTGATCCTTGGCTATGTGATCTCGACCGTGGCCCGCACGCAAATGCAGGCGATGCAACTGGCGGTCTTTTACTTTCTGCCATCGCTGTTGCTGTCGGGGTTCATGTTCCCCTATCGCGGCATGCCGGACTGGGCGCAAATGCTGGGCGAGACTTTGCCGCTCACGCATTTTCTGCGGCTGATCCGCGCGGTGATGTTGAAGGGTGCGAATTATGCGGCGGTCGCCCAGCCGATGTCAGCGTTATTGGTGTTTGTCGTGATCTTTGCAGCGCTGGCGCTGTCGCGGTTTCGCAAGACTTTGGATTAGTTCCGCCAGATCGTCGGCAAGGGCCGTTCGCCGGACAGATCCGGCGAACGGCTGGGTTTCACAGGGCGGCGTCGCGGGTGGCATCCTTGGCCTGTTCAAACTGGGCCTTGATTTTGCGCCCCACGAGGATCGGCAGCACAAAGCCGACAGCCGCCAGCACCCAAAGCGCAATCGACAGCGGCGATGAGATCAGCGCGGTCCAGTCACCGTCCGAGATCGTCATCGCCCGGCGCAGGTTCGCCTCCATCAGATTGCCCAGCAGAATGCCCATGATGATCGGCACCAGCGGAATGTCGAGCTTGCGCAACCCCCAACCGAGGACACCAAACAGCACCATCACCAGCAGGTCAAAGGTCGATCCCGACACACCGTAAATCCCGACAAAGGAAACCATCGCGACCAGCGGCATCAGGTATTTCGACGGGATCAGCAGCACACGGGCAAACAGGCTGACCAGCGGCAGGTTCAGCGCAAGCAACATGACGTTGGCGATGAACAAGGCGGCAATCAACCCCCAGACGATATCGGGACTGTTGGTGAACAGCAGTGGCCCCGGTGTCACGTTCAGCGACAACAGCACCGCCAACAGCACTGCCGTAGTGCCCGAACCCGGCACACCAAGCGCCAGCATCGGCACCAGCGCCCCCCCTGCGGCGGCGTTGTTGCCTGCCTCGGGGGCGGCGACGCCGCGCGGGTCACCCTTGCCAAAGGTGCCATCTTTGTTGCTGATCTGCTTTTCGGCGGCATAGGCCATGAACGAGCCAAGAGATGCGCCTGCCCCCGGCAAGACACCCGCGATAAACCCGATCACGGTCGAGCGTGCCATAGTGGGCGTGCAATAGCGGATCAGGCTGAACGAGGCGTGCGCTTTGCCGATGGCGATCGGCGGGCGCGCCTTTTGGGCTGCGCGCGCCTTGGCCGAGGTGCCGCCGCTGTGTTCCAGAAAAATCAGCACTTCGGACAGCGCAAACAGCCCTACAATGGCAACCAGAAAGTTGATCCCGTCATAAAGATGCACCATCCCGAACGAGAACCGCGGCACGCCCGTCTGGCCATCGACCCCGATCATCGCAATGCCAAGGCCAAAGGCCGCAGCCCAGGCCGACTTGGCCTGATTGGTCGAGGAAATCCCGCCAAGCGTGGCAAAGGCGAGCGCAAACAAAGCGAAATACTCGGCAGGTCCGAACAGCAGCGCGACCTTGACCAGTTGCGGTGCCAAGAGGGCAAGGCCAATGGTGGCAAAGAACGAGCCGACAAACGATGCAATGCCCGAAATCGCCAGCGCTTCGCCCGCACGACCCGCTTTGGCCATCGGATAGCCGTCGAGCGTGGTCATCAGCGCAGGCTCATCGCCCGGAATGTTCAGCAGGATCGACGAGATCCGCCCGCCATACATCGCGCCGTAATAGACCGAGGTCAGCAGGATCAGGGCAGGCGTCGCGCCAAGGCCGAGCGAAAATGCCAACGGCATCAGAATCGCCACCCCGTTTGAGGGCCCGAGGCCGGGCAGGGCGCCAATGATCGTGCCCAGAAAACAGCCGATCAGTGCAAGGCCAATGTTCTGAAAGGTGATCGCAACGTCAAAGCCATGCATCAGGTTGTTGATCGTGTCCATGGCTCAGATCCCCCAAGGCCCGGTGGCAAGCGACAGTCCCAGGATCAAATGGAACACCACATAGATGCCGATCGCTGTGCAAGCCCCCGCCAAAACCGCCGCCAGCGCGGAGGCGCCGAGCCGCCAGCTGAGAAAGGCCGAAGCAACCGTGGTGGTCACCACAAAGCCAAGCTCGGGCAGCAGATAAACATAGGCCACCATGACCCCAAGACCGGCAGTGATCTCGATCAAACCCGAAAGCGGCGGCCACTCGGGGGGCGCGTCGGGACGCAGCATGATGGCAAAGCTGGCCAGCGCAAAAAGACCCGCGATGATATAGGGGAATGATTTGGGGCCGACCGGGTCCGAGATGAAACTCAGCTCGATGGTTGAGGCCGCCCAGACATAGAAGAGGGTCAGCAAAAGGCCAATGCCGCCCAAGATGCGATCTGCCATGACGCGTTCCTTTGACTTTGCGAATGATGTGAAAACGGGACGCGCCCGCGGCGCGCCCCGTCAAGGCAAGAACCCAGCTTACTTGATCAGGCCGATTTCTTTGGAAATCTGCTGAATGCTGGCGATTGAAGCTGCAACATAGGCCTGAAACTCGGCCGGTGTCGCTTCGACCGGAGCCAGACCGTTCTGTGCCATCACGCCCTTCCATTCCTCGGAGGCGTAGACTTTCGCCACAGCGTCCTGCCAATAGGCAAAGGCCTCGTCCGACATCCCGCCCGGGGCGTAGAAGCCGCGCCAGTTTGCACCAACCGCGTCAATGCCCTGTTCTTTGGCGGTAGGGAAGTTGGCAAAATCGCCGTCAAGCCGCTCTGGCGCCAGCACCGCGATCACCTTGATATCGCCCGAGTCGACAAAGCCCTTGGCTTCGGATGCGTCACCGGTAAAAGCCTGCACCGAGCCAGCGAGCAGCTGGGTCACGGCCTCGCCACCGCCATCAAAGGCGACGTATTTGATCGAGCGCAGATCGGCGATTCCAGACTTGTCGGCTGCAATCAGCACTTTCAGATGGTCCCAGCCGCCGACAGCCGAACCACCTGCAATCGAAACCGAGGTCGGGTCGGCTTTGATCTTGTCCATCAGCTCGGGCAGCGTGTTGATCGCGCTGTCCTTGGCTACCGCGATGATGCCGTAGTCGGCGCCAACGGCGCCCACCCAGCGGACCTGATCCATCGTGTTGCCCGGGAAGGCACCGGTCGCGAGACGCGTCGCGGTCGCGGTCGAGGCTGCAACGATCAGGTTGTCCTCGGCGTTACGCTTGGCGACGACTTCGGCAAAGGCCACACCGCCACCGCCACCGGCCAGGTTGGTGACCTGCATGGTGCCGGGCACCAGCTTCAGATCCTGCATGGTCTTACCCACCTGACGGCACGTGAAATCCCAGCCACCGCCCGCATTTGCGGGGGCGATGCATTCGGTTTGACCGGGCTCGAAGGCCAGTGCGGGGCTTGCGATCAGGCCAGCGGCCAGTGCAAGCGCGGCAAGTCCGCGCCGCAGGGTCAGGGGTTGTGTCATGGTTATCCTCCCAGAAAATCTCATCATGGATGACGCAGTCGCCGCCTCCTGCAGCGCCGCGCTGCCCCCTTCTAGCGCCCGATCCTGTCACGAACCTGTCATCCCACCCCAAAGCTGCGCGCTTCGGGGCGTTTGCAACGGCGGCCTTATTTCGTATAGACCCAAAGCAGGGCATCTTGCGTGGGGGGAGGGCCGGATGCGAATGCTGTTGGTCGAAGATACCGAGGACGTGGCGACGGCCGTGGTCGAAAGCTTTGGCCGGCGCGGCGATGCCGTGGATTGCGTGGGCACCGTGGCCGATGCACTGGCCAGTCTGGATGTGCAAAGCTATGACATCGCCATTCTGGATATCCAACTGCCCGATGGTATGGGCACCGATGTGTTGCGCGCCATGCGCAAGGCGGGCCGCGCAATACCGGTGTTGATGCTGACGGCACGCGGCGAGGTCGAGACGCGGATTGCCACACTGGATCAGGGCGCCGACGACTATATGGTCAAGCCCTTTGATCTGGGCGAATTGCACGCCCGCGTGCGTGCGCTCGTGCGCCGCAATGGGCCGGAATTGACGGCCAGTATCGCTTGCGGCGACATCATCTATGATTGCGCCGCCTGCGAGCTGACCGTGGCCGGGCAGTCCGTAACGCTGACACGGCGCGAATACAGCCTGCTTGAGATCTTGCTGACCAATCGCGGTCGCGTAGTGACCAAAGAGCATATCCACGCCCGCATGTTCAGCTTTAACGAAGAGGACGTAGGCCTGAATACCATCGAAACCTATATCGCGCGTCTGCGCCGCAAGATCGAGGGCAGCCGGGTGAGCATCCGCACCCTGCGCGGGCTGGGCTATCAACTGGTGGCCGATGACTGAGGCCGCAGCGCCCCGCCACGCGCCCTCGGTCACGCTGCGGCTTGCCGTGGCGCTCAGCATGGTTTTGGCTGCGGGCGGCGTGGCCGTGGCCTTGGCCGCAATTGCCTATGGCCAGAATGCGGCGCGCCAATCCTATGACCGCTTGTTGATCGGCGCGGCAAACCAGATCGCCGAGGCGCTGATCGTGCAGGACGGCGCGGTGAATATCGACATCCCCGTCGCCGCCTTTGAGCTCTTGGCCCTGGCTCCGCAAGACCGGATCGTCTACGCCGTATACGGCCCTGATGGTGCGCTGTTGACAGGCTATGATGGGCTGGAAGGGCCAGCGCCGGGGCAAACGTTTGGCGATGGCAGCTTTACCGGCGAGGCGGTGCGCTTTGTCGCGGTGGAGCGGCGCTTTGCCGAGCGGGCGCTCTCGGGGACGGTGCGGGTTGTCGTGGGCCAGACGACGCGGGCGCGTGCGGAACTAACCCGCTCGATCACCCGCTCGGCGCTGATTGCAGTGGCCTTGGCGGGGGTGTTGATCACCGGGCTTGCGATCTTTGCCGTGCGCTCGGCGCTCGAGCCGCTGAACCGGATCGAGCGGGCACTGGCGTTGCGCGCGCCCGCCGATCTGACGCCGCTTGACCTCGCGGTGCCACGCGAGGTTGGCACGCTGGTGGGCACACTGAACGGGTTTATGGCGCGGATTGACCGACAAGTGGCGGCAACGCGGCGGATGATCGGCGATGCCTCGCATCAGTTGCGCACGCCCATCGCAGTGATCCGAGCGCAGTCAGAGCTGGCGGCCGGCGAGGCGGACCCCACGCGCCAGCAGGCGATTGTTGCGCGGATACATCGCCGCGCTGTCTCGCTCAGCCGGCTGACCGATCAGCTGCTCAATCAGGCGCTGATCATCCACCGCACCGACGCTGTCCCGCTCGATCTGATCGATCTGCGCCGCGTTGCCATGCAGGCGGTCGAAGAGATTGACCATGATGCGCGCAGGCCGGATGCCGCCCTGCGGCTCAACCTGCCCGAAGATCCGGTGATGGTCAAAGGCGACAGCCTGTCGCTCGTCGAGGCCTGCAAGAACCTTGCGACCAATGCGCTGCACCATGGCGCGGCGCCGTACAGCATCATCGTGCGCGCCGAGGCTGGGCAGGCGGTGCTGGCCGTACAAGACGCAGGCAGCGGTTTGCCCGATGATCAATGGCAGGACGCCAGCACCCGCTTTACCCGCCGCACCAGCGTCTCGCCGACCAAGGTGGGGCTTGGCCTGTCGATCGTTGACGCGGTCGCGCGGGCGCATCACGGTGGGATGTCGTTTGCCCGCATCCGCTCCGGTCAATTCGAAGCACGTTTGACCCTGCCGCTGGTTCCGGGAGGCAAGGCATGAACAGGCGCATGATGTCCGCGATGTGGCTGGGGCTGATCTGGGCGCAAGCCCTGTGGGCCGAGCCCGAAGATATCAGCCACTACGGGCCTGCAACGGCGGCTCATCGGCTGTTGGTTCGCGGCACGACCGACATTGCGCTGTTTGGATCGGTGCTGCAACTGTTCGCCTCGTTTCATCCCGACTTGCGCATTGATTACGAACAATGGTCCTCGAACGATCTTTACACCCGCGCGGTGAATGCCTGTGCGGGCAAGGGTGAGGCGGCGGATTTGTTGATCAGCTCTTCGGTCGATCAGCAGGTCAAACTGGTCAACGATGGCTGCGCCCAAAGTCATACCTCGCCCAGCACAGCCGCGCTGCCTGCTGCCTTCAACTGGCGCAACGAGGTGTTCGGCATCACCCGCGAGCCTGCGGTGATTGTCTATAACCGCAGCTTGATAGCTGCCGATGAGGTGCCCCAGTCGCGCTTTGAGCTGATCGATCTGCTGCGCACCCAACCCAGTCGGTATGACGGCCGCGTCGCCACCTATGATATCGAGCAATCGGGCCTGGGATATCTGTTCGCCTTTGCGGATTCACAACAAGCGACCACCTTTGGCAGCGTGATCGAAGCCTTTGCCCGCTCGCACGCGGTCACAAGCTGCTGTTCGGCCGATCTGATCGACGGAGTGGCGAATGGCAATTATCTGATCGCCTATAACATCTTGGGCTCCTACGCCTTTGCCCGTGCCGACAAAGACCCCAATATCGCGGTCGTCGCGCCGGCGGATTACACGCTGGTTCTGTCGCGGGCAGCGCTGATCCCTAAGCGGGCGGTAAATGCTGGGGATGCCGGGTTGCTGATTGACTTTCTGCTGTCGGCAGCGGGGCGTCAGGCGCTGAGCCGCGAGCATCTGTTTCTTGAGGCTGAGGAAATCCGGGGCGACGGGTTGCAAGGCAGCCAGAACGGCGAATCCTATCTGCGGCCCATCCCGTTGTCACCCGTCCTGCTGGCAGGACTGGACCAGCAAAGGCGTCTGCATTTCATCAAGATATGGCGCGCGGCCTTTTCCAATCGCTGAAGGCTGCTTGGCGTTTTGCGCCGCGCAAGACACCCTCGGCCAAGAGCAAGATGTTGCGGCGTTAGGAACATGAAGTCGTATCCTGCGGGATTGTTTCGCAAAAAGGAACAATCAGCAGCCCTATTGCCTGACACGCGCGCCAGAGCGATCTGCGTCTTGTTGGCCCCGCGCCTTGATCCGGAAATTGCGATTTTAGGGCAGTTGTTCAACAATCAAAATCAGTGAATTGAAGGCCTCTGCGATTCGGTTTTCCTGATTAAAATAACAGTTTCATCTTCCTGAATGCAATCATAAGTTGTTAACACTTAAAATACCGACAATCTAGAGTGTATTCGCGGCGCAAAACGCGTTTTTGCGTGCAGAAACCTTCAGGGCGGACATGTCTATTTGGACAGGTCTTGAGGACTTCTTTATGAGATTTTCTTAGCGCGCCTTTGCAACTCTGATACGCTAAAAAGACATAAGAATTGAATTTATGGTGACTAAATTGGCGGTCGAAATTAAAGATATTCTGATCGGGATTGTTGACGATCATTGCATAGTGCGTGAGGGTTTGGTGCGTGTTTTGCGCAAAATGCAGGGTGCGCGGGTTGTCTTTGAAGGTGCAAATGCCTTTGAAGCAGTGGATTTGGCGGTCAAGCACGAACCGGATCTGCTTATTGTTGATCTTGGCATTGACGGCGGCGGGCTTAATGCGATCCGCTTGATTGGCGAGCGCGCTCCGAATGTGCGCTGCGTGGTCTTTACGGCAAGCGACGACCCCAAGGCAGCCCTTGCCGCTCTCACGCTTGGAGCCAAGGGGTTTATTCTGAAAGGCATTGGGGCGGCGGAACTGGTTTCGGCCTTGCAATCCATTCTGAGCGACCAGTCCTATGTCTCGCCCGAATTTGCGATGCGGCTGGTCGAGGTCGCAAATGCGACCGGCGGCACGGTTGCGGCGGATTTGCATCTGAATGTGCGTGAGGTGCAGGTGATCAACGAAGTCGAAAAGGGGCTGACCAATCGCCAGATCGCCGAACGGCTCAAGATCAGTGAGCAGACGGTCAAATACTACATGACCAGTCTGATGCAGAAGTATGGGGTTACCAACCGCACACTTGCAGTGCTGGAGCATCGCAAACATCACTCGAACTAGGCAAGCCGAGACGAGTCAGGTCTTGCCTTCAAAAGCGGCGAGCGGGATGTGCACGCTGAGAACCGTGCTTGCTCCGGGTCGGCTGTCAATTCCAAGGCTGCCGCCCAGACTTTCCACCCGATGCCGCATGCCCAGCAGGCCAAGCCGGCCGGAACGTGCGGCCTTTAGCAGGGCATCTTGTGCCGCGATGCCAGTGCCGTTGTCGCAGATGTTGATGTTCAGATGCGTGGCCGTCCGGCTTACCTCAAGCTCAATCTGATCAGCGCCACTGTGTTTAAAGCTGTTGGTCAAGCCTTCGATCACCACACGCGACAGGCTCTGCCGTGCCGCTTCGGGCAGAACATCCAGCAGTTCGAGCCCGCTGCCATCAACCTTCATACCGGTGCGCGCCACGAATTCCGCCACCAATTGGGCAAGCGGCGCCGCGGCCGTGGCGCTTGTTTCAGGGGCAAACAGGCTGTTTGAGATTGCCCGGATCTCGGTAAGTGCCTCGGAAGTTGCGCTTTTGATCCGTTCGACCTGCGCGCGAATGGCGCCTGTGGCCTCACCCTCAGCCAGATCGCCACCTTTGATCGAGGTTTCCAGATCCGCAATCTCATCCAGGTTCATCAATACGAACGCCAAAAGCTGCGAAGGGCCGTCATGCAGGTCTAGCCCGACCCGTCGCATGAACAGCCGGTCGATATCCAACAGGTTCTGCTTGGCTGCTTCGACGTCGCGCAAAAGATCGGCGTTTTGTTGGCTCAGGTTCAGATGGGCTGCGCCAAGAGACTGCAGACCTGCGCGTTGACGGTCGATCGTTGCGGTGCCCCATCTTACGATCAGGTACAGACCGATCAGCGTGATACCCGCAAGACCACCCAGAACCGTCAAGCTGCCGATAAAGGCCTCATACAGATGCTGCTTGAGGTTTGAGGCGCTTTCGTAAAACTCGCCCACCGCAATGATCCGATCCGTGCGCTGACTGCGCAGGGGGAGATACACTTCGTAAATCGGGCCTTCCAGCCCCCGTTCATGGCTGTTTTCTTCGTCGGTCAAATCGTCAAGATAGGCGTCGATTTTGCCCTGCAGTGACCGTTGCAATTCCTGCGGGTCAAAGCTGTGGCCCTCAATGGCCTTATCGGTCGAAAATACAACCTTGCCATTTGGCAGCCAGATCTTGATCACCAGAACATGCGCACGCAGGCTGGGATCCTTGGAAATTGCGTCGAGCGCGGCATAATCATCTGGCGAAAGTTGATCGGCCGTCTCAAGGCTTTGGACATTAGGCTCGACAAAACTGTTCATATAATAGGCCGCAAAATCAGCGTTCTTGATCAGAACCTCGTGCTGGATGTTCCGAACGATCCACTTGCCCAGCAAGACCACAGCCAGCACAAACACCAAGGCGGTCACCAGCAAGAACTTGCGTGTGAGAGTCAATCCGAAACCTTTGGTGCGGCTATACGAAAGTCTAATGTCGACCACCCGTTCGTTTAATACCAAAGTCTAAAAATTAACCAAAACTTAACTAGACCATCTCGTCTAACCAACCCAAAGCAATTGTGGCATTCTTAAGGCAGATTTTCAAATAATGTTTACCAAAGGCCGGTTTTTCACACCGGAATATTTAAGCGGACCTGCGCGTCTCATGTGTCGCGCAGGTCCAGATTAAGGCCGGGAACGGCGGGCACGGCTGCCTGACGGGATTGGTCAAAAGTGGTGCCTGAGCGCGCGGCCTGAGTGAACGCCTCGCGCAGTGAATTCCTTCTTGGCGCCAAGTTGCGGCCAAGAAGAGTGCTTTAGCCAGTGAAAATTTCCAAGTTCGTTGCCTGAAAACAGGGCGATTTCATGCACTTCGGTGCACTTGGTTATTTTTGCCAAATCAAACTGCTACACCCCAGGGGGAACCGATTATGCCAACTGCACTCAAGCCATTTGTTATTTCCATCGGCGACATCCAGTTCCTGTTGGATCAAGTCAATCTTGTGCCGCTGTTTGATGCGGGCGGAAATCTGATTTTCAACTGGGGTGGTGATACGACGGTTTATGCCACCAGCGCAGGTTCGGGCGGAGGCAATAGCCCGTTGTTCGTGGCAGGGACGCTGACGCCGGCAGATGCGGTCGCCACATACGGCGCGTCTTATTACTCGGTCGCAGATGCGGCGGGGGTGCGGGATGTTTCGGGGCTGGGCAACAACCTGGACCCGGCGAATGCTCATTGGGGGGCGGCGGATGTGCCGTTCCTGACTTGGGCTGATACAAATCAGCTTGGCTATACGAATTATGTCGTCGGCGATGGCAGCTCGTATGGAGCCCAGACTGGCACGCAAGTGCTCAACCATGTTGCCGTCGACGGCAGCCTCGCAAGCATGAATTCAGGCAGCTACACCGTTGTTGCCGCAGGTGGCCTGGGACAAAATGTGTCCTACACCGCGGGCGACTCTCAGTCTGTGGTGGACTACACGCCACGGATGATCACCCAGACCATCATGACGGGGGGCGTGCGTCTGCTGTTGGATGCGCAAAACCACATCGTGCATTGGGATGCGACGAAATACGCCACCGATCCGACCTATGCGGATCTGATCGACTCCAAGGGGATCGACACGTCCAAGCTGGTCGAGGGCGCCGCGATTGTTAACACCTATCAGGCAAGCCTCGGGACGTGGGATGCCGGGCTCTATGCTTACGGCAAGCTGATGGAAGCCTATGGCGTAACCGATCTCAACACGCCGGTCACTGTCACCATCGGAAGCGCAACCGTGACACTGCCCTATGTGGCCGAAGCCGCCACACTGGTCGAGGTGATCACCACGCACAACATCGACACCTCGGCGCTGGTGAATGGAGATCAGCTGATCGATATCACGGACTCGCCCTACGGCCTGCTGGCAGCCTTTGGCGTCCAAGATCAGCAGAACCAGAACAATGGTGAATATTTCCTCGAGTCGCAAAACCCCGGCGTGGCACCGACCAACGGATTCTTTGCAGTCTTTGGACAGTTCTTTGACCACGGCCTTGATTTCATTGCCAAAGGTGGGGTGGATCAGAACCTCAAGGTCACCATTCCACTGGCACAGGATGACCCGCTTTATGGCGTGATCGGCCAAGACGGCCAGCCGACCTATTCGATCACCATCACCCGCGCGCTGATCGACCATTTCGATAACGGCGTGGCGCAATATGTCAACCACACCTCGCCCTTCATCGACCAAAGCCAGACTTATGGGTCAACCGGCCAGATCACCGATCTGCTGCGCGAATGGGTGCTGGACCCCAACACCAACACCTATATTGCGGGATCACATCTGTATGACGGCAACCACAATCAGGCCTGGACTGACGGGTTTGGCAATATCACCACCGCGACTTTGCCGACGCTGAACGAGTTGCGCGACCACATCATCATGACGCATCGCGACGCGCTGACATGGGAAGACGTGCTGAACCTGCGCAACCGCGACGACATGGGGCATGTCACCGCTGGCAATTCCGGCCATGCGATGATTTTGGACATGAACCCCCATGTCGACGGCGCACATCTGACCTCGACGGAGGCGCTGGCGGCTGTTTCGGCCTTGAATGACCAGATGCAAACCGCCTTTGGGCCGACCAGTTCGTTCGGGATCGTGGGCGGCGTTGTAACGCTGGTGATCGGCGCAGGTTTCCCCGGCGCGGGCACCTATACGGGCGTTGCAGCTTTGGCGCCTTGGTTGGATTTTGGCAACTTTGGCATCAAGGCCAGCCTGTTCGACATGTCCGGCACGACCTATGAGTTGACCGCAGCGCAGCATGCGGCCGTGGGCGAAATCCTGATGGACTCGATCGGCGACCACTACGTCGCGGGTGACGGTCGGGTGAACGAGAACATCGCGCTGACCTCGATCCACCATATCTTTCATATGGAGCATGACTATCAGGTGCAGAACCTGGAAATCGCGCTCTATCAGCACAATGCGACCGATGCCGCGACGCCGGACAACACGGTTCTGCATGACTGGCAGCAAGCGGTGATCACCGCGGCACCAGATGGCACGCCGGGCAGCAATGCGCTGATCTCTGCGATTGGCGGCCACTGGGAGGCGACGGGCGGCGTGCTGGCGCGCAATGCGAATGACGATTACTACGTTGTCGCAGATGGCAACGCGCTTCCACAGGGCCATAGCCTTGTTCTTGGTCGTGATGGCCAGCCACTTGCGGCAGATGGCAGCTATACGGACGCAAATGGTTTTGTGTCCTGGAATCAGGAAAAGGTGTTTCAAGGCGTCAAGCTGGTTGTGGAAATGGAATACCAGCACACCGCGGTCGACCAATATGCCCGCGCCGTATCGCCCGACATTCCGGAATTCTCGGCCTACTCGACGGATCTGGATGCCACGATCAACATGGCCTATTCGCAGGGCGCCTTCCGCTTTGGCCACTCGACACTGCGCGAGACCATCGACGTGATGGACCCCAACGGCGACATGACCGGTCAGATCATGAGCTATGCGCTGCAAAAGGCTTTCCTCAACCCGGCTTTGTTCAGCCAGGTCGGGGCCTCGTCGATCGTGATGGGGATGACCAAGCAGGTGATGAACGACATCGACGAATTCGTCACCCCTGCACTGCAGCAGGGCCTGTTGGACCTGCCGATGGACCTTGCCGCGATCAACATCGCGCGGGGTCGGGATGTGGGTCTGCCAACGCTGAACCAAGCGCGCGCGCTCTTGGACCTGACGGTCTATACCAGCTGGAACGACTTTGCTCAGGGCCTCTATCACGGCGAGTCTCTGGTCAACTTTATTGCTGCCTATTCGTTTGACGGGAACGTTGCTGCGGCCCAAGGTGTCTTGGACGGCGCGGCGGCGGGCAATGCGGCCGATGTCGCCTTCCTCAATGGCACCGACCAGGGCTTTAACAAGGTGGATCTGTGGATCGGTGGTCTGGCCGAGGCCCATATCTCGGGCGGTCTGCTGGGCGAGACCTTTAACGTGGTCTTTGTCGACCAGATCCAACGGCTGATGGATGGCGACCGGTTCTACTACCTTTATCGTCTGGCCGGCACCCAGTTCGGCGATGAGATCATCAACGAGCAGTTCAAGGATATGGTGGAGCGCACGACCGGCACCACCCATTTGAACGGCAACATCTTTGGCTATGCCGACAACTATTACGAGCTGGGCGACCAGCAGGTTGCAACCGAGCGTCTCTATGATGCAGACGGCGGCGGCGCTTTGCTGCGCCCGATGATCGCGGCCGCTCATGGGGCCAGCACCACCGCAGCTGTGCTTGCGAATGCAAGTTTTGAGGCTGACAGCTTGGCAAGCGGTACCCCGGGTGTAAGCGAAGACGCCCGCGGCAACTACACCGTGTCTGCGCCAACGGGTTGGAGTGTCACTGGCACAGGTGGTTTGTTTGCGCCGGTTGACACGATCAGCGCGGTGGCTGGTCACGCCGGATCAAACGTCGCATGGCTTGCTGGGGGCGCGGTTTTGTCCCAGGACACCGGCATCATTCTGGGGGCAGGTAATACCTATGCGCTGAATCTGAATATTGGTGATCGGACCGATATGATCTGGACCGGCGGCGAGGCGCGTCTGGTAGCAACCGATGGCATGACCTCTGTGGTTCTGGCCACGGTGGTGCTGAATTCCCCCAGTGACGGGGGGTGGAGCGTGACCAGCCTTTCCAGTGGCGCGGTTGCCGCTGGTTTTGCTGGCTATCAGCTGCGCATCGAGGTGGCAAACACAGGCGGCAACCAAGTGCTTGTGGATGATGTCTCGCTGACGGTTCATGCGCCGGGGGGAACGCAGCCCCAATCGGGCACGAGCTATTATGATGCGAATGGCGTCGAGATCGCCTTCGGTGACATCCCGCTGGATATGAGCGGCTATTCCTTGATCAACCTCTACGGGCCGAATGGCGATCGCGCCAATGCGCCGCTTGTTGGCGTGGGCGGCACCTTTGATCCTTCGGTGCAGTATTACGACATCAACGGCGCGGCGGCTGACCAGCACAAGTATGGCAACATTATTGCCGATTATGCGACAGACCACGGTGGCGCCCAGATTGGTGTCTATTCCAACGGTGGTACTTCGGTTGCGGGCAACGGTCAGATCGTCATGATCAATGGCATCGAATATGTCGTTGACCTGCGACCGGACATGCAGCCCGGCGTGACCAATACCGACGGCGTTCCTGTCTCTGGCTCGGGGTCCAATGAGGTGGTTGCGGGGACCGATGCCAAGGATCTGATCTATCTTGGTGGGTCGGATGACACC
>JAHEBX010000158.1 GCA_024642045.1 Pseudorhodobacter sp.
ACAGAAACCGGACGATGATTGCGGCCTTTTCCGGCGGGGTAAGCACGCGCCTGCCGGAAGTGCCGACAACCATACGCTGTGCTGGTTCGATGCGCGCCAAAGCGATTTCGCCTGCCATGTCTGTCCCCGAATCCATTCTGGTCTCGGGGGTAGAATGGCGCGGCGAGGTTAATGCGAGCTTACGCGCCGAAGACCCGCGCAAAAATTGTGTCGACGTGTTTGGTATGATAGCCAAGATCGAACTTTTCTTCGATCTCGGCAGGGCTAAGCGCCTTGGTCACGTCAGGGTCGGCCAGCAACTCGGTTTTGAAATCCGCGCCCTTTTCCCAGACTTTCATCGCGTTGCGCTGCACGAGACGATAGCTGTCCTCACGGCTGACACCTGCCTGCGTCAGTGCCAACAGGACCCGCTGACTCATCACAAGTCCGCGAAATTTGTTCATATTGGCCAGCATGTTCTCGGGATAGATCACCAACTTTTCCACCAGACCCGCAAGGCGGTGTAACGCGAAATCCAGCGTGATCGTGGTGTCGGGACCAATCGCGCGTTCAACCGAGGAATGCGAGATGTCACGCTCGTGCCAGAGCGCTACGTTTTCCAGCGCAGGGATCACCGACATACGCACGAGACGGGCAAGACCGGTCAGATTTTCGCTTAACACCGGGTTACGCTTGTGCGGCATCGCGGACGAGCCCTTTTGGCCTGGGCTAAAGAACTCTTCCGCCTCCAACACTTCTGTCCGCTGCATATGACGGATCTCAATAGCGATATTCTCGATCGACGCGGCGATCACGCCGAGGGTGGCGAAATACATCGCATGGCGGTCACGCGGGATGACTTGGGTCGAGATCGGCTCGGGTGTCAGACCCAGCATTTTGCAGACATGTTCTTCGACAGAAGGGTCGATATTGGCGAATGTGCCAACTGCACCGGAAATCGCCCCGGTTGCGATCTCATCGCGGGCACGGGCAAGCCGGTCGCGGCCGCGATGCATCTCGGCATAAAAGCGGGCGAAGGTCAGACCCATTGTGGTGGGTTCAGCGTGAATGCCGTGGCTGCGGCCAATGCGGACCGTCTGCTTATGCTCAAAGGCGCGGGCCTTGAGAGCAGCCAAAACACGGTCCATCCCGATCAGCAGCAAATCTGTCGCGCGCACCAATTGCACGTTCAATGTGGTGTCCAACACATCGGAAGAGGTCATGCCCTGATGCACAAAGCGTGCATCATCGGCCCCGATATGTTCGGCCAGATGCGTCAGAAAGGCGATGACATCGTGCTTAGTGACCGCCTCGATCTCGTCAATGCGCGCCACGTCAAAGGTCACATCCTTGGCGCGCCACACCGCTTCGGCATTCGCCTTGGGGATCACACCGATCGCGGCCTGAGCATCGCAGGCATGTGCCTCGATCTCATACCAGATGCGAAATTTGGTTTCGGGTGACCAAAGGGCGACCATTTCAGGGCGGGAATAGCGCGGGATCATCGGCGTAGCCTTTCAAAGCGAGTACAAAGGGCACTTGGGCAAGCGCGTTTGCCTTAGCCCGAGGTGACGACGGGCGCAAGCGGTGGCGCGCACCTTCTGCATGGGGTGTACTTCTGCCCTGACGGATGCCTCCGGCGGGGATATTTGGGCCAGTGCGAAAGACCACGGGGATTGGGCTTTCATACTGGTAAAAATATCCCCGCCGGAGGCATCCCTAATTGGCCGCGATTGGCCCGTTTCAGACCTGCAGCCGAGGGTCGAATGGATATTGTGTGAGATTCTCGCACCCTGTTTCGGTGATCAGGATTTGATCCTCAAGCTTGATTGAAAAATCTCCACCCTCGGGCGAGACAAGTGCTTCGGCGCAAAGAACCATTCCGGGTTCCAAGGCGACATCGAAAGCCCCCTCAACCCAGCTGTCAGGATAGCTCACGTAGGGCCATTCATCGCACAGCCCTACGCCGTGCAGTTTGCACGAATATTTTTGCGCCCAATACTCTGGTGCAAGTTGGTGACCGCCAAAAACCAGTTCTCGGATCGTAACGCCGGGTTTCAGTCGTGCCTGATGGTCCAACATATGCTCGCGCGCATGAGCGAATGCCGAGATCATCGCCTTCGTGGGGTGCCTGTCACCCACCCACCAGGTGCGACTGATGTCGATGCAGAAACCGTAGGCGCCAATCAGGTCGGTATCGAAGGCGACGATTTCGTTGTTCTGCACGATCCGCGGGCCACATTCCTGAAACCACGGGTTTGTGCGCGGCCCTGAGGCCAGCAGCCGCGTTTCAATCCATTCACCGCCACGCCGGATGTTGCCCGCGTGCAGCTCTGCCCAAATCGCGTCTTCAGATACGCCACCCTTGGGCACATTTTCGCGTGTGAAGGCCTCCATCTCGGCGATGGCCGTTTCGCAAGCGTGGTGCGCGCAGCGCATGGCGAGAATCTCGTCGGGGCCTTTGATCGCGCGGGTCAACTCGGTGACTTCTTCGCCTTCCTCTACCGAAAACCCTATGCGTTCCAGTGCGCGCAGACCCGCCACCATGATTTTATCGACCGCAAGTCGCCGGTTTGATCCTGCATGCGCGCGCATCACCTCGTCTATCTGTGCCGCAAAACCGTTGGCCGCTTCGTCGGTTTTATCGCCGGTGACAGAGTAAAAGAACGAAGCACCAGAGCGCAGTTCGGCGACCAAGGGGTTAAAGCCCACCAGGAACGGCGCGTTTTTGTATTCCCACATCACCATATGCCCATCGGCACACAAAAGGCAGGCGCGGAAGGGGTTATGGCTGTTCCAAAGCTGCATATTTGTGGTGTCGGTGGCGTAGCGAATGTTCATCGGGTCGAACATCAACAGCCCGCCGTAGTCGCGGCTCTGCAGCGCTTGCACCAAACGCGCCCAGCGATACTGGCGCATCGCTTGCAAATTCGGCAGTTGCAATCCCGCAGAGGCCCATTCCCCAAACGCGAGCTGGGTTGGGCCGATCTCGATACGGTCCAGATCATTCGGCGTACCGTCACCCAAGGTTGCACCTCGGCTTGGGTCGATCTTGCGACGTTCGGCGTAATGATCAGGCATGACGATCTCTCTCTTTGTTCTGTCAAGAATGCCTGGCCACAGCATATCGGCTCTTGCGCGGGCGACATTGGGTGTCGGAAACCTATGGCCAATCGACAAGACTTGCGGTTTTATCGCGCCAAGAGGTTCGATATGACAATTTTGCACGAAAAATTGCCCCTGATGGCCTGGCTTGATCCGCGCACGGCGCGCCTGCCGGGCATACAGCCCGTCGTGGACGACAGTTGGTTGGTGGTTGATGAGGTCTTTGCGGGGCAGATGGCTGAGCGGGATCGGCTTATTACAACAAAAGCCTCGCTTGTGCATGGAATGCTTGAGCCGGCGCGCCCCGCAGCCGATGAGCTTTACGCAAGCGTGCTGGAAAAGCTGTCGCGCACAAAAGGGTATCGCGTGGGCGCGGCAAGTGTGTTGCGTCCGGATGGCGTCGAGGTGGCTCTGGATGCAGGCGCGCCATTGCTCTGCCTCGGGCGTCTGGTGCAAGAAGATCTGTGCCTGATGCAAAAGCAGGGCGACGAATATGTGCTGACAGGAGCGGTTCTTTGCTTTCCTGCCAGTTGGACCCTGTCGGAAAAGTTGGGTCGCACGATGGTGGGCATCCATATTCCCGTCGAAGCCTATGGCGCGGATCTGGCCAAGCGGGTGCAACGGATGTTTGACATGATCCGGCCAGAGCAGCCGCTGTGGCGGATGAATTACAATATCTATGCCGAGCCGGATCTGTTTCACCCAAGGCGCGAGGACGACCCTCGCCAGCATACTGCTGGGGGTGGGTATATGCGCAGCGAAAGGCAATGCCTGCTGCGATTGCCGCAAACCCAAGCCGTGGTGTTTACGATCCACACCTATGTGGTCCAGATCGCAAGCTTGCCTTACTCCGCCCAAGAGGCCCTGAGCATTGAAAAACCTTAGGCCGCAGGATCAGATGATGCCTAAGAACATCAGCTGTTCTGCAAGTTTTCCATGCAACAATGTCCCCGCGAGTCCGGTCAGAACCATGGCCGAAGTCGTGGTGCGCATGTTTTCGCCGCGCAGCAGAGCGTAGGTTGTCAGCGCCGCCCCAATCGGAAGGCTGGCAGCAATCAGTGTGGCGTTCATAGCGTGTGTTGCAAGCCGCAGCTGGGTAGACGTCACCTGAGGCGTCTGATCAGTGGCGGTGGGATAGAGCGCAGAGCGCAACCGCATCAAATCTTTATCCTGGCCTGCCCAGATTTCCGGTCTGATATGTGCTTGATTCAGATCTATGGGCTGAGCAACGGCATCGGTGCGCTGGCTGGCATCGTCGAAACTTGGCTGAACTGGCATCGCTTTAGCGATCGCTTTAGCGCTTGGCTGCGGTCGAGGCTTGCTCAATCTGTCGATCAGATCGAACGTCACAGGTTCATTGATTTCTTGCCAGCACACCAAGTCGGGTTCCAAACGCGCCTGCACGCGCTCTACAAGTCTGGAACATAAAGCGTCATGGCGCACGGCAGCGCGCACCGGTCGCGCGTGTTCAGGGGCTTTGTCAAGGCAGATAGGTGAAGGGCCGACACTGATCAGCAAACAGGCTGCGACCCCGAAACGTGGCATGTCTGTATAGGCGAGCGCAATGCGGGTTCCTGGCACATCAAAGATCGCCACGTCATCGCAATCCCAAGCCAGCGTACGGTCGTTGGGATGAAAACGCAGCAGCACGCGATCCAGGTGGCTGACCAGTCGCGAAAAATTCATAGCTGGGGCGTCAATATAGACCAACTCAGCAATCGTACTGATCGAATCACGGGTAGGCTTTGCTTCGTAAGACATTATTGGCATCATTGCCTCCATTGCTTGGATGACGAAACTCTGCCAGAAGATTACGCCTGCAATCTGGATGCTTTGTGGCGTTAAGAAGTTATTTACTTTAGGTTGAGATTAGATGTTGCCACAATGACAATGGCCGCCCGAGGTCGGCCATTGTTCAATTTATGCCACTAAACCTAGCAGGAATAGTACATCTGATACTCAACCGGGTGCGGCGTGTGCTCGTAGGCGTAAACCTCTTCCCACTTCAAACCCATGTAGGCTTCCAGTTGATCGCGGGTGAAAACATCCCCCGCAAGCAGGAAGTCCATATCGGCCGAAAGAGCCTCCAGCGCTTCGCGGAGCGAGCCGCAAACGGTGGGGATTGCTGCCAGTTCTTCGGGCGGCAGATCATAGAGGTCTTTGTCCGAAGCAGGACCCGGGTCGATCTTGTTCTTGATCCCGTCAAGACCAGCCATCATCAGCGCCGCGAAAGCGAGATAGGGGTTGGCAGCCGGATCAGGGAAACGAGCCTCGACGCGCTTGGCCTTTGGCGATTCT
Organism: Pseudorhodobacter sp.; assembly: GCA_024642045.1. Lineage (GTDB taxonomy): Bacteria > Pseudomonadota > Alphaproteobacteria > Rhodobacterales > Rhodobacteraceae > Cypionkella. The sequence continues at coordinate 5,383 of JAHEBX010000158.1, forward strand.
GTCCACGGAATACGAACGCAGCCCGAGCGGTTGCGTGCCGAATACGCGCGCAGAACAGGCGCTTCAAACCCCGGGATCAGACGCTTGTAGCTGTTGGTCGAGGGGTTGGTCAGCGCGTTCAGGGCCTTGGCGTGCTTTAGGATACCGCCGATGAAGTACAGCGCCTCTTGGCTCAGGTCAGCATATTTGTCGCCAGCGAACAGCGGCTTTCCGCCCTTCCAGATCGACATGTTGACGTGCATCCCCGAGCCGTTGTCGCCCTTCATGGGCTTTGGCATGAAGGTCACGGTCTTACCGTAGGCGTGGGCCACGTTGTGGATCACGTATTTGTATTTCTGGATGTTGTCGGCCTGTTCAACCAGACCACCAAAGATCATGCCAAGTTCATGCTGGCAGGTGGCAACTTCGTGGTGATGCTTGTCGACCTTGATGCCGATGCGCTTCATCGTCGAGAGCATCTCGCCACGCAGATCCTGCGCCTCGTCAACCGGGTTCACAGGGAAGTAGCCGCCCTTGTGGCCGGCGCGGTGGCCATAGTTGCCGCCTTCGGTCGCCGAATCTGTGTTCCAGGCAGCCGCTTCGGCGTCGATCTGATAGGCCACCTTTTGCGGCGTGACTGAATAGCGCACGTCGTCAAAGATGAAGAATTCAGCTTCGGGGCCGAAATAGGCGACATCACCGATGCCGGAAGACTTGAGGTAGGCTTCGGCTTTTTTCGCGATCTGGCGCGGGCAACGGTCATAGGCTTCGCCGGTGTCAGGCTCGACCACGTCACAATGCACGCAGAGGGTTTTCTCGGCGTAGAAGGGGTCCATATAGACCGAGGACGCATCCGGCATGAGTTTCATGTCGGACTGGTCGATCGACTTCCAGCCAGCAATCGACGAGCCGTCAAACATAAAGCCTTCTTCAAAGAAGTCTTCGTCTACAAGGTCGGTGACCAAAGTGACGTGCTGAAGTTTGCCTTTGGGATCGGTGAAGCGAATATCGAGATACTCGATTTCTTCGTCCTTGATCAGTTTCAGAGCTTTTGCAACTGCGCTCATCATGCTGCCTTTCGTTAGGGTTTCGATTTGGCTTAGAAGTGCCGGTGTTCAGGATCAAATCGCGTCGTCGCCGGTTTCACCGGTGCGGATGCGAATGGCTTGCTCGACGGGCGAGACGAATATTTTGCCGTCACCGATTTTGTCGGTGCGGGCGGCAGCAATAATTGCGGCGATGGCGGCATCGACCATATCGTCGGTCAGCACGACTTCGATCTTAACCTTGGGTAGAAAATCGACGACATATTCGGCGCCACGGTAAAGCTCGGTATGGCCCTTTTGGCGGCCAAAACCCTTTACTTCGGTAACCGACAGCCCTTGAATGCCGGCGTCTTGCAGGGCCTCTTTGACCTCGTCCAGCTTGAAAGGCTTGATGATCGCCTCGATTTTCTTCATGGCCGACTCCCCAGATTTCTGCATCTTGGGGGTAGTGACCACTTCCGCGCCGCACCTTCAATTGGTGGGGTAAGAGGGCGGGGAGTGGACGGCAGGAAATTGCGCGTAACGATTAAATTTTAATCACTAGTCATACTTTTTGGGCAGTTTATGAACGGAATCGGGATGGCGATGGAAGTTTTAACGGCGGCGCAGATGCGGGCGATTGAGGCGGCGGCGATTGCCAGCGGTGAGGTGACAGGGCTGGAGCTTATGGAGCGGGCAGGCGCCGGTGTGGTCGAGGCGATTTTCGCCGAGTGGCCGGAGTTGCGGGCGACGTCGCACAAGGCGGTGGTTCTGTGCGGGCCGGGGGGTAATGGCGGCGACGGCTTTGTGGTGGCGCGGCTGTTGAAAGGGTGGGGCTGGGAGGTGGATGTTTACCTGTATGGTGATCCAGCGCGGATGCCTGCGGATGCGAGGGTGAATTATCAGCGGTGGTTGGGGTTGGGGGAGGTGGCTGGGCTGTCACCCGAGGTCTGGGCGGTTTCACCTTTTCTGCGGTCGGCAGAACTGGTGATTGACGCCCTGTTTGGTATGGGTTTGACCCGCGAGGTCGACCTGCCTTTGCTTGGCCTTCCAGCAATCTTGGAACTTGGGGGCAGGCACCGAATTGTTGCAGTTGATGTTCCGACAGGTGTTTGCTCGGACAGTGGTCGCGAAATTGGTCGCGAAGTGGTTGTAGCCGACCTGACGGTTTGTTTCCATCGCCCGAAACAAGGTTTGTTCATTGCAGAAGGGCCGGAGAATACAGGAAAGATAAGGATTGCAGATATTGGGATCGGCGTGGCTTGGAGAGCGACGCGGACTTTGCGCTGGAAGGAGGTCAGCAGTCTAATCGCGGCACCCGAGGGGATTGATT
>JAHEBX010000159.1 GCA_024642045.1 Pseudorhodobacter sp.
ATGGCGAAGTGCACCTGCTCCAGATCCTTGATCTCGCGGCGCTCAGATCCGCGGAACGTCGCGGGCTGAAATGTTGTTGCCGGTTTCGCCTTCATGCCGCCAAAGATTGCTTCGGCCTGTTTGACGATGGCATCATGGTCCACGCCACCTGCCGCAGACAGAATCATTTGTCCCGGCCCGTAGTGTTCTGACACAAAGCCCTGCAGGTCTTTGCGGTTAAAGCTGCTGACCCGCTCTTCCGGCCCCAGAATGGTGCGGCCAAAAGCCTGATCAGGGTAGGACACCTCTTGCAGCCAATCGAACACGATGTCGTCAGGCGTATCCAGCGCCTGCCCGATTTCCTGCAAGATCACATGACGTTCGACCTCGATTTCCTTTTTGTCAAAGGCGGGGTTGAGCACGATATCCCCGATCACATCCAGCGCAAGACCTACATCAGCCTCTAGCACGCGGGCATAATAGGCCGTCATCTCGCGGCTGGTATAGGCGTTGATATAGCCACCAACGTCCTCGATTTCCTCGGCAATCTGCAAGGAGGTGCGCCGCTTGGTGCCCTTGAACGCCATATGTTCAAGGAAATGCGCGATGCCGTTTTGCTCGGGGCGTTCGTGACGCCCGCCCGCCATCACCCAAACGCCCGCACTGGCACTTTTCAGGCCAGGCATATGCTCAGTCACAATCCGAAACCCGTTCGGCAGGGTGGTCAGGCGAAGGCTCAAAGGGCAATCCTTTCACGGATCAAGGCTTGCAAAGCGGCCAGATCATTCGGCACACGCGTTAAACGCTCGGCACGGTCAAACAGGTCTGCCATCCGCGCTGGCAAGGCTGGGCGCAGTCCCATGGCGGCCTCGACCGCATCGGGGAACTTGGCCGGATGGGCCGTGGCCAGCGTGATCATCGGGGCCACGCCCAGATGCTCTTCTGCGACCTTGACGCCCACAGCGGAATGCGGGCAGAGGATCTCACCCGTTTTTGCATAGGCGTGGGCGATGGTGGTGCGGGTTTCCTCCTCAGAGCAGCGCCCCGATTCAAAGGTATCGCGCAGCATTTGCAACGCCCCTTGGCTGATGTGGAAACCGCCCGATTTCATCTCGCCCATCAGCGCCGAAATAGCAGCGCCATCACGGCCATAGGCATCAAACAGCGCGCGCTCAAAGTTGGACGAGACCTGAATATCCATTGACGGGCTGATCGAAGGCTTGACGCCATGGGTTTTGTAATCGCCCGACTTCAGCGCGCGATCCAGAATGTCGTTCTGGTTGGTGGCGATCACCAGCTGATCAATCGGCAGGCCCATTTTGCGCGCGATATAGCCTGCGAAAATGTCACCAAAGTTGCCCGTCGGCACGGTAAAGCTGACCGAGCGATGTGGCGCGCCCAAGGCCACGGCCGCATAGAAATAATATACCACCTGCGCCAGCACCCGCGCCCAGTTGATGCTGTTGACGCCGGCCAACCGCACGCCATCGCGGAAGGCAAAGTCGTTGAACATGTCTTTGACGCGCGCCTGACATTCGTCAAAATCGCCGTCCATCGCCAACGCGTGCACGTTGTTCTCCGAAGGCGTGGTCATCTGACGGCGCTGCACTTCCGAGACGCGGCCATGCGGGTAAAGGATGAACAGATCGACATTTGGCAGACCGCGAAACGCCTCCATCGCAGCCGATCCGGTATCGCCGCTGGTGGCACCCACAATCGTAATCCGCTCACCGGTTTTGGCGAGTGCCGCTTGCATCATCTGCCCGATCAGCTGCATAGCGAAATCCTTGAACGCCAAGGTCGGGCCGTGAAACAGCTCTAGCAGAAAATGGTTCGGGCCCAACTGCACAAGGGGCGCGCGGGCGGTGTGGCCAAAGCCCTTGTAGGCATTCGACAACAGCACTTTGAATTCAACATCCCCGAATGTGTCGCCGATAAACGGCTTCATCACCCGATAGGCGACGTCCTCATAGGGCAGCCCCGCCAGGGCGGCAATTTCCGCGTGGCTCATTTCCGGCACGGCTTCGGGCACATACAGCCCACCATCGCGCGCAAGGCCCGTCATCATCGCTTCGCCAAAGTTCAGAACCGGAGCCGCGCCCCGCGTCGAGATATACCGCATCTGTCGCCCTTAACTCGTTTGTCGCCTGATACGCCAGACCAGCCCCGCTGTCATCACCGCCCAGACCAATGCCAGCAAAAACCATGTGATCGCATAGCCCCAGTGGTCATTAGGAATAGTCGAAGTATCCACCGGCATCGGCGCAATCCCGTCACCGGTCGGCTCACGCGCGACAATGATGACGGCTTCGGTGCCCAGTTTGGCCGCCATCGCATCGGCGTCGCGCGCAAACCACATCCCCGTTTTGACATCGGGTGGTGGGGTATAGTCGTTGGAATCGCGCGGCCACATCAGATTGCCGAGGATCTGCACCTCCGTGACGGTCAGATCCTTGTGCTTGTCGTCATCCTGCAAAAAGCCGCGATCCACCAGCACACGCCGCCCGTCCGAGGTCTGCAGAACAGAAATCACCTGCACCCCTGCCCCGATCATCGCCTGACCTGACAGCACATACAGCCGCTCGCCGGTAAACTTTCCGGTCACGGTAACGGGGCGAAAGCGATCTTTTTCGCGATCAAAGCTGGTGGGCAGCGGCACTGCGGGTTCCGAAATTCCAGCCGTCATCTCGTCGAGTTGCGTGCGCTTTTCATACATCCGCTGGATTTGCCAAAACCCAAGGCTGCACAGAAACACCACGCCCGCCAAACCCAGAAGCAACGCAGAGATCAGACGAAACTTCATAACCAAACCCATCAAACGAAAGGCGCGGGCCAAAAGGCCCGCGCGCTTGATCCTGTCAGCCGATGTTAGTGGCCGCCCCAGATGTAGACTGCTGCGAACAAGAACAGCCAGACCACGTCCACAAAGTGCCAATACCACGCGGCCGCTTCGAAGCCGACATGCTGCTCGGGGGTGAAATGGCCCTGATAGGTGCGGATCAGGCAAACGGTCAGAAAGATCGTCCCGATGATCACATGGAACCCGTGGAAACCCGTCGCCATAAAGAACGACGCGCCATAGATGTTACCGGCAAAGCCAAAGGCGGCATGGCTGTATTCATAGCCTTGAAAGAACGTGAACAGCATGCCCAGAACGATCGCAAGGATCAGGCCCTGCTTCATCGCCGCGCGGTTGTTGTTCTCATGCACCAGGGCATGGTGCGCCCAAGTCGCCGCACAGCCCGAGCACAGCAGGATCAGCGTGTTGATCAGCGGCAGGTGCCACGGATCGAAAACCGTGATGCCAGCAGGCGGCCAAACGCCATCCTTCAGCGGGCTCATCGGCCCCATCGGGTAAAGAGCGTGCTTAAAGAACGTCCAGAACCACGCCGAAAAGAACATGACTTCCGACATGATGAACAGGATGAAGCCATAGCGCAGGCCGATCCGCACCACGGGGGTATGATCGCCGGTTTGACCCTCGTGCACAACTTCGGACCACCAAGCATACATGGTGTAAAGCACGCCGGCAAAGCCGATCAGCCCAACATAAGGAGCAGAGCCGTGCATCCAAAGCACCGCGCCAAACAGCATGACAAAGGCGCTGACTGCGCCAAAGAACGGCCAGATCGACGGTGGCAGAATGTGGTAGTCGTGGTTCTTGGCGTGGGCCATGTTCGGGTTCCCTCGGTTTCTTGTCGTTAGTTTAGGGTCTTGACGGGCTCGGTGGCAAGGTCTGCTTGCTGCTCTGGCGTCAAGGGCGTTTCGTGAAAGGTATAAGACAGGGTGATTTCGTTGATCTTGGTGGCCTCTTTGTCGTTCACAATCTCTGGATCGACATAAAAGGTCACCGGCATCTGCACATGCTCACCAGGTTTCAGGATCTGCTCGGTAAAGCAAAAGCACTGGATCTTTGTGAAATAGCCACCCGCCTGATCGGGGGTGACGTTATAGCTTGCGGTTCCGGCAACCACACGGTTGGTCGGGTTATAGGCGTCAAAAAACGCAAGCCCCGTCTCGCCGATGCGCAGTTCCATCTGGGTGACTTCGGGCTTGAACTCCCACGGCATCCCCGCCTCCAGCGAGGCATCGAAACGGATGATGATCTTGCGGTCCAAAATCAGATCGGGGGCTTGTTCGGCCACCGAAGTGGTGCCCGCAAAGCCCGTCACACGGCAAAACCAGTTGTAAAACGGCACGGCAGCAAAGCTCAGCGACAGCATCAACGCCGCAATCGCCACCAGCCCAAGTGCCATCCGGTTCTTGTTCATGGTTTTGGCACAATCGGTTGGGTCGAGCCCAGCAGCCCCGGCGCATCATTGGCGTGCATCAGATCGCCGTTCTTGACCTTGACCACGGTCAGCGCAAAGACCAGCGCGACAAAGCACCCAAGCAGCACGCCCACGCCCAGATTGCGCGAAAAGCGGCGCTTGTGCATCTCATGTTCGGGACGAAACGCCATGTTACCAGCCCCCGATCCCGTAAGGGTGCAGCGCCGCCTCGATCAGCAGAGCGCCAAAATGCAGGAACAGATACAGCAACGAAAAGCGGAACACCTGCTTTTCAACCTTGTATTTATCCGCCTCGGCCACGACTTCATCACGCCGCCAAATCCGATAGGCACCGCGCAGGAACTCGGCATTCAGCAACAGCGAAACCGCAAGATAGACCGGGCCTCCAATCGAGGTGAATGCCGTCGCCAGTGCAAAAGGCACCAAGGCGATGGTATAGACCAGAATATGGGTGCGCGTGGATTTCTTGCCATGAGTCACAGTCAGCATCGGCACGCCAGCTTTGGAATAATCCTCGTTCATGAACAGCGCCAGCGCCCAGAAATGCGGTGGCGTCCACATAAAGATCAACATGAACATCAGGCAGGCTTCGACCGAGACCGATCCCGTGGCAGCCACCCAGCCGATCATCGGAGGAAAGGCCCCCGCTGCGCCGCCGATCACAATGTTCTGTGGCGTCAGACGCTTGAGCCAGACCGAATAAACCACGGTGTAGAAGAAAATCGTGAAAGCCAGCAGCGCGCCCGCAAGGATGTTGGTTGCCAGCGCCAGCATCACAATCGAGATGCCCGACAGCGCCAGACCGATCGCCAAAGCCTCGCCGGCCTCGACCTTGCCTGAGGGCACCGGGCGGCTCTTGGTGCGACGCATGATCACGTCAATGTCGGCGTCCCACCACATGTTTAACGCACCCGAGGCCCCTGCCCCCAGTGCGATGAACAGCACGGCGGCAAACGCCTCGACGGGATGCAAATGCACGGGAGCGACCAGCAGGCCGACCAGTGCCGTAAAGACCACAAGCGACATGACGCGCGGCTTCAACAGCTGCACATAATCGCCGAAGCTCGCTTCGGTCAACGCGTCAAAGGACCGTGTCTCGGCCATCTATTCCTGGCTTTCCTGAAAGGCACAAGCCCCGCCTGGGGCCTGCACATTTGGCGTTTTAAACGGACTTAGTTGGAAGCCAGAACGATCTTGCCGCCCTTGGCTTGCTGAACCCACTTGTCATAGGCCTCTTGGCTGACGACCTTGACGGTGATTGGCATATAGGCGTGATCCTTGCCGCAGAGCGTGGTGCACTGGCCAAAGTAGACGCCTTCTTTCTCGGCGGTGAACCACAGCTGGCCCAGACGTCCGGGAACAGCCGATTGCATCACACCAAAGGCAGGCATTGCCCAAGCATGGATCACGTCAGAGCCCGTCACTTGAACAACGATCTTTTTGCCGACTGGAACCACGACAGCGTTGTCGGTCGCAAGCAGCCACTGATCTTTGTTATAACCGTAGTAGGCCAGCTTCTTGAGCGCGATTTCGTTCAAGATCTGTGGCGGCCCCATCGGCTGATCTTTCCCCCAACCGGCAGCCTCATCGTCGATTTTGGTCGCGGCGTCAACGCGGAACGCGTCAAATGAAATGCCTTCGTCCGGGTATTCATAGGACCAGTACCACTGGTTGCCCGTCGCCTTGATGGTGATATCGGCAACAGGGATTTCCTGCTGTTTGAACAGGGCAGGCAGCGAGAACGAGCCGATGAACACCAAAATCAGCACGGGGATCAGCGTCCATGCGATTTCAAGCGGTGTGTTGTGGGTGAAAGTTGCCGGCTTCGGGTTGCGCTTGGAATTGAACCGGAAGGCCACGAGCGCCAGCAACAGGGTCACGAAGATCACGATAACGGTGATGATCACCAGAATAGTATGATCCAGCCATTGCAGGTCGCGCGCGATGTCCGTCGCGGCAAACTGGTGCTCTGTCCCCTTCGGAACCGGCTGACCGATGATTTCCAAGGCCTGCGCCAAGGCGGCACTTGGCAAGGCCAAGCCAAGCCCAGCGGCGGTGATAGCTTTGAAGGACGACGTTAGACGCATGTTCAATTCCCGTATCTCAGGGCGGCTTTCACGCCGCCTTTTCGACCATACCCGAGCATCGGGCAGAATCCCATTGTTGCTTAGGGACGTGAAACCATATTAGCCGCTAAACGACAAGAGAGACGTGCGACAAATCCGCCTCATATGACCCAGATCAAGGCAATTTCTTTGACTTGGCAGCGCGGAACCGGCCAAATTTCCGCAATTTGGGCAGGTTGAACGGACCGTGCCTTGCGGCGCAGGCACGCGCCGCCTAAGTTTGCGTCAAGAGGCAGGCGGGACGCATGCCCAAACCCTGAAAGACCCTGCATGACCGAAGCCCCCTTCCGCCCGTTCGACACTCATCTGGACGAGGCGCAGGCTCTGGCCACCCTGCGCGCAGCGACCGCAGGTGCTGATGATGGCGAGCTTTTCTTTGAACGCCGTCGTTCCGAGGCGATCGTGCTGGACGACGGCCGGATCAAAACAGCCACTTATGACGCCTCTGAAGGCTTTGGCCTGCGAGCCGTGCGCGGCGAAGTGGCCGGCTATGCCCATTCGACCGAGATCAGCGAAAAAGCCCTGATCCGTGCGGCGGAAACTGCGCGGCTGGCGGTGGGCTCTGGCGGCGGCACGCTTGCCGATGCCCCCCAGCGCAGCAATGTCAAACTCTACAGCGACGCTGACCCGATGGCCGATGCCGCCTTTGCGGTCAAGATCGACTTGCTCAGGGAAATCGACGCCTATGCCCGCGCGCTGGACCCGCGTGTGGTGCAGGTTTCGGCCACCATTGCCGCCGGGCTGCAAGAGGTGGAAATCCTGCGCCCCGAAGGCCTGCGCTTCAGCGACGTGCGGCCGATGGCGCGGATGAATGTCTCGGTGATCGTGGCCGATAAGGGGCGGCGCGAAACCGGCGGCACGGGCGGTGGCGGGCGCTTTGGTCTGGCAGGGCTGATGCAGGCCAGCCATTGGCAACCCCTGCTGCGCGAGGCCTTGCGTATCGCCCTTGTCAATCTTGATGCCGTGGCGGCACCCGCTGGCATCATGGATGTGGTGTTGGGGCCGGGTTGGCCGGGAATTTTGCTGCATGAAGCGATTGGTCACGGGTTGGAGGGTGACTTTAACCGCAAGAAAACGTCGGCGTTTTCGGGGCTGATGGGGCAGATGATCGCCTCCAAAGGCGTCACGGTTCTGGATGACGGCACCATTCCTGACCGCCGCGGATCCATCAGCATCGACGATGAGGGCACGCCCTCGGCGAAAAACACGCTGATCGAGGACGGCAGGCTTGTCGGGTATATGCAAGACCGCCAGAACGCCCGCCTGATGGGCGTCGCCCCAACCGGCAACGGGCGGCGCGAAAGCT
>JAHEBX010000160.1 GCA_024642045.1 Pseudorhodobacter sp.
CAGATCCAGCGCCGCCGCCAGATCGCGCAGCTGCGACATCGACAGGGTGATCGCCACCGGCTCGTCAGTCATCGGGTCGATCTGCCGCAGCACGACACATTCTTCAAAGGCCTCGATGGTAAGGTCTTCCTGCAACGGAATGGTGTCATCGCCTTCGTCGACCAAAGTGATGACGGTGGCGTCGAATTCATGCTCGATGGTGAACATCCTGGGCCCCTTTCGCCAGATCATGGGAAAGTGAAGCCCGAAGCGTCGCATGATACAAGCCTCAACCGTTTAACGCGCCGATTTCGCATTGCAGACGCAGCCTTGGCGTGATTGTTCTGGCGCAAGCAAACGGGCAAGCAAGGCGAGGTAGTGATGCGGTTTTGGTCAGGTCTGGTTCTGGTGCTGACCGTTGCGGGCTGTGTGCAGACCACAGCGCTGCCCCCACTGCCGCCACCGACCCATCAGGCGACCCCTGCCCAGAGCGCGCAGATCAGCGCAGAGGCCCGCGTCAAGGCGCAGATGTTTGTCGATGCAGCGGCCAAGGTCGCCCCGGTCGCAACCGCGCTTTGCCGGTCCAAGGGAATCGCGCAGAACTGCCAGTTTCGCTTTGTGATTGACCCAAGGCTGGGCTTGCCGCGCAACGCCTATCAGACCTTGGACAACCGTGGCCATCCGATCATCGCGCTGACGCTGGCGTTGGTGGCAGACGCGCGTGACACGGACGAGATCGCCTTTGTGATGGGCCATGAGGCGGCGCATCACATTCTGGGCCATCTGGCACTGCAAGACCAAAACGCCCGTGCTGCGGCGCAAAAGGCAGGCGATGCCGCCGCCGCCGCAGGGGCAAGCGCTGAACAGGTGCGCAAGGTACAGGCGCAGACCGCCGCGAAAACCACGCTTGGCTATTCCAAGAGTTTTGAGTTGCAGGCCGATGCGTTGGGGGCCGAGATTGCCTATCGCGCAGGGTTTAACCCGCTAAGGGGGGCGGCGTTCTTTGACCGTTTGCCCGAGCCGCATCGCGGGCGACACTCGACCCATCCGGACAACCGCACGCGCAAGGCGCTGGTTGCCAAGGTGATGGCGCGGCTGCGGCGCGCGCGCTAGGCTGGGCGCGGGCATGTTGCAGATCGCAGATGCCCTGCGCGACCGAGGCTCTCGTTATGCCGTCTCGGGTGGTCCTGTGCAGGGTCGCGCCGGGGCAGAGGCGTTTCTGGCCGAGCTAAAGCGCGTCAAGAAATTTGCCAAGGCCACGCATAACACCTGGGCTTGCGTGTTCAGCGACGGCGGCCCGGTCAAGAATGATGACGGCGAGGCGGGCGCGGGGGCGGTGATCCTGAAGATGCTGGAACGCGAGGGGCTGGTCGATCATATCGTGGTGGTCACCCGCTGGTATGGCGGCGTGCATCTGGGCGGCGACCGCTTTGCCCATGTCGTCACTTGCGTGCGCGCCTATCTTGCGGCGCGGCAGGGCGGGGTTTGATCGGCAGCGCTCTGGAAGGCGGCTGCGGTTAGGGGTCGGCCAGATCGACCGCAACAGGCTGGCTGACCATCATGTCATGGATCCCATCGGCCAGCGGCTGGCAGGTGTGACGCTTGTCTGCGGCCACGAGCGGCAGCATGATGTCCTCGTGGGTGGGCAGCCCGTTTGCGCAAAGGCTTGGATTTTCGCTCTGGCTGCAGGCGATTTGCGACTGCACCAGATCGCGCAACAGCGGGCAGTAAAGGTTGAGGTCGTAATCCGCCTGCACTTTGGCGGGCTGGCTGTCGGGCTCATGCAGCACTTTGCTGTTTTCGCCCGTCACGATATGCCAAATGCGGTTCTGGATCACCGCATCGACGACGTGAGCCTCGGCAAAGGAATAGCAGAGCGCGTTGTCGTAATAGGGCGGGGCGGCCTTGATCTCGGTCAGGCTGGCGTTGCCCTGCACCACCTCGCCAAGGGCGAGCTACGCGTAGGGCTAAGAGGGGTTTTTGCGCAAGAGCCTGCGCAGATGCGCGCGGTAGAGGATGGCGGCAAGCCCGCGTTCATAGATCACATCCGTCAGCGGTGCGATCAGGGGCAGGCTGGTCAGCCACGCCAACCACCGCCAGCGCGGCATCTGCGACCAAAGCGCGCGAAAGGCCGCCATGCCCGACAAAAGCTGCCCCTGATGGATCACATGCAGCCGTCGCGCGGCATCTTGCGCCGTGATTCCCCAGGCCTGCGCCTGATCAAGCGTTTCAAACCGCACGGGCAGGCCATCAGCGGCCACGCGCCTCGCGTAACCGTTGATCTCGAACCGGCAAACGGGGCAGGTCTCGTTATACAGAACGCGGGTCTCGTCGGCCATTACAGCGTCTTGTGGCTGCCGTCACAAAACGGCGCGTTCGCAGTGTGCTTGCAGCCGCATAGATAGGCGGTCTTGGTGGCCTCGGCGGTGAATTTGGTGGGCGAAAAATCACTGCCCTTGTGGCTGCCGTCGCAGAAGGGTTGGCTTTTCGACTGACCACAGGCGCACCAGAAATAGGTTTTGCCTTCGACAAGGTCGACAGGAAAGGGGGCTTTTTGGGCAATCTGGGGGGCGTCTGACATCGGGTTTCCTTTGCGGTTTCGGCAGGCATGATGCGCGCGCGCCGCGGGTTAGGCAATTGGGGCGAGCCCTGAGGCAGCAGGCACGATCGACGACAGATCGCGCGCGCCTTCTGGGGGAAGGCGCGATGTCGGCTCTGACCCGGCGTGACCGGGCGGGCGGATGATCACCCCAACCGGCCCCACAGATCGTATTCGCCGGCCTCTTCGACGGTGACCGAAACGATATCGCCAGTTGACAGCCCCTCAAAGCCCTCATCAATGAAGAGATTGCCGTCGATTTCGGGGGCGTCGGCCATCGTGCGGCAGGTGGCGCCTTCGGCGTCGATCTCGTCGACAATCACCGATAGCACTTTTCCAACCTTTGCGGCGAGTTTGGCCTCTGAAATGGCTTGAGCCTTTTCCATAAAGCGATCCCAGCGCTCTTGTTTGATCTCGGGCGCTATATGGTCGGGCAGGGCGTTTGATCGCGCGCCTGCGACGTTTTCATACTGAAAGCAGCCCACGCGGTCGAGCTGTGCTTCGTCCATCCAGTCAAGCAGCGTCTGGAATTCCGCCTCGGTCTCGCCGGGATAGCCGACGATAAAGGTCGAGCGCAGGGTGATCTCGGGGCAAACGGCGCGCCATGCGGCGATTTCGTCGAGCGTTTTAGCGGCGGCGGCGGGGCGGGCCATGCGACGCAGCACCTCGGGGTGGGCGTGCTGAAACGGGATGTCGAGATAGGGCAGGATCAGCCCGTCGGCCATCAGCGGGATCAGATTGCGCACATGCGGATAGGGGTACACGTAGTGCAGCCGCACCCAAGCGCCAAGGCTGCCCAGATCGCGGGCGAGGTCGGTGATATGGGCGCGGTGGTCGCGCTCGGTCGCGTGTTTGATATCAACCCCGTAAGCCGAGGTATCCTGAGAGATCACCAGCAGTTCGCGCACGCCGTTTTGCACCAGCTTTTCCGCCTCGCGCAGCACCGCGTGGGCGGGGCGGCTTTGCAGCAGGCCACGCATGTCGGGGATGATGCAGAACTTGCACTTGTGGTTGCAGCCTTCGGAGATCTTGAGATAGCTGTAGTGGCGCGGGGTCAGGCTGACGGCAGAGGCGGGCAAGAGGTCGATAAAGGGATCGGGCGCGGGCGGGACGGCCTTGTGGACGGCATCCAGAACGGCCTCATACTGATGCGGGCCGGTGACGGCCAACACCTTGGGATGCGCGCCGGTAATATACTCGGGCTCGGCGCCCAGACAGCCGGTGACGATAACACGGCCGTTTTCGGACAGCGCCTCGCCAATGGCCTCGAGGCTTTCGGCCTTGGCGCTGTCCAGAAAGCCGCAGGTGTTCACGATCACCGCATCGGCGCCCTTGTAATCGGGCGAGATCGCATAGCCTTCGGCGCGCAGGCGGGTCAGGATCCGCTCGCTGTCCACCAGCGCCTTGGGGCAGCCCAAAGAGACCATGCCGATCGTCGGCTGGCCGGGGCGGGGGGCCTCGCGAAAGGTGGCTTTCGGGGCGAGATCGGGGCGGAGGCCAAGGTTTGGCACGGGCGGATTTTGCGACATGGACCTGCGTATATCGCGAAACGACCCACGGCGGTAGGGGGCGTTTTTTGATGGCTGCGGAGAGTGTTTCGCGCGACAGGATGTGGGCTTATGCGCATCCGATCCGCGCTCGGGCGGGGTATCTTTGCCCGTTTCGGATGTGCCGCAGGCTTCACCCGTTCTGGTGATGAAATAAAGGGCGGGCCATCGTAGAATAACGGCACCGATGCGCCTTCAGATCTCTGGAGAGGACGCGCGGGCCGTATCCTTGGCACCGGGGCGTGCTGTTTCCAGAGATGGGAGGATCGAATGGCTGTGTTACAGACCGTAAAAATCGTTGCCCTTGTCAGCTTGACGCTGGGACAGAGTGCGCAGGGCCAGACCACAGCCGGAGCTGTGATCGCAGACAGCATCGAAGGCGTGCGAGCGGTGATTAGCACCACAGATGGCGGTGCTGTCATCGCCGAGGGCCTGTCAGACCCACAGGGTTCGGTGGTGTTTCGGGGCCTTGCGGAAGGCCGCTATTGGCTGAAAGTCGCCTCGGGCAAACCCAAGCAGATCGAGGTGCCACAAGGCAAAAGCGGTATCCTCGTGGTGGTGACAGGCAAGCCCCATAGCTATGTGGGCCATGTGACCTTGCTGCGGTGACGCCCGCGATGGCGGGCGGGCCCGCGGTTTGGGCCAAAGCCTTGGCGAAGGGCTGCCGAAACAGGGCGGATTGCTTGCGTTCTGGCGCGGGTGGCTTAGGCTGATCCAAAACCTTGGAGGCCCGAGATGCGTTGGATTGTTCGTTCTGTTATGGCGTTGCTTTTGTTGGTGGTTTTGGCGGTGGGCGCGCTGTTTGCCATCCCGGCAGAAAAGATCGCGGGCATTGCGGTCACCAAGTTCAATGCGCTGACAGGGCGAGAGCTGACGATCTCGGGTTCGGTGCGGCCGTCGTTCTATCCGCAGCTGGGTGTCAAGACCGGGCCGATCTCGATTTCCAACGCGGCCTGGTCCAAGGAAGGGCCGATGTTGCAGGCCGAAGGCTTGGCCATTTCGCTGGATATGACAGCGCTGATCGCGGGTGAGGTCAAGATTACCGGCGTCGAGGCGATTGCGCCCAAGATCGTGCTGGAACGTTCGGCCAAGGGTGAGGAAAACTGGGTCTTTGGCGGTGCTGCGGGCGGCACGGTGACGACGGACACCCCCGGCGTGGGCAAGGGCTTTACCCTGGACCGCGCCGTGATCTCAAAGGGCGCGCTGGTGTTTGCCGATCACCGCGCGGGCACGCGGGTCGAACTGACCGGGATCGAGGCTTCGGCGGCGATCCCGAGCTATACGGGCGCGGCCACGGTTGATCTGGCGGCGATCTTCAACGGGCAGGCGTTTCGGGCCAAGGGCGACGTCGCGGCGTTTCAGGATTTTCTGGACGGTAAGGTGGTGGGCGCCAATCTGGACCTGACCACAGGGGCGGCAAGCCTTGGGTTCAAGGGTCGCGCGGGCTGGGCCACGCAAGAGGCCGAGGGCAATCTGGTGGCGGATCTGGCCGATCTTAAGGCGGTTTCGGCGCTTGCGGGGATCGCGGCGCCCGCGTTGCCAGCGGGTATGGGGCAGCGCGATGTGCAGCTTTCGGGCGCTGTAACGCTGACGTCCAAGGGCACGGCGCATTTGCGCGGCGGCAAGGTGGCGCTGGATGGCACCAAGCTGGGCGTCGATGCCGATTACACGCCCGGCGATCGCGGCAAGATTTCGGCGCGGGTCACGGCGGGTGCGCTGAACATGGCGGCGGTCGCGGGTGGCGAGGGCGGCGGATCAGGTGGCGGCGCGCAGGCGGCGGGCTGGCCACAGGACCGCATCGACGTCTCGGCCCTGAGCGCGATAGATGCCGAA
Organism: Pseudorhodobacter sp.; assembly: GCA_024642045.1. GTDB lineage: Bacteria > Pseudomonadota > Alphaproteobacteria > Rhodobacterales > Rhodobacteraceae > Cypionkella. The sequence goes on from JAHEBX010000160.1 coordinate 5,959, forward strand.
GTGGCGCTGAGCGCGGACAGTCTGGATCTGGGGCTGATCAAGTTTGGCCCGACGCAGGCGATTGTGACCAACGAGCGGTCGCGGCTGGTGGTCGATGTGGCCAAGGCCAGCGCCTATGGCGGGTCGATTGCGGGAAACTTTGTGGTGAACGGGCGCAATGGTTTGTCGGTCGGCGGCGATATGTCGTTCAAGGGCATGGATTTGCAGGCGCTGCTGCGCGACTTTGGCGGCTATGAACGGCTGATCGGCACCGGCGATCTGAAGGTCAAGTTCCTGAGTTCCGGCACTACGGTTGATGCGCTGATGCACAAGATGTCGGGATCGGGGGCTCTGTCGCTGACGCGCGGGCAGGTGCTGGGGCTGGACATCGGCGGCATGCTCAAGCGGCTGGACACGTCCTATGTCGGGCAGGGGCAAAAGACGGTGTTCGATGCGCTGACGGGGACGTTTGTGATCAACGGCGGCGTGTTGCACAACGAGGATCTGCTGCTGGAGTCGTCGGATGTAACGGCGCGGGGGGCGGGCGATGTCGATCTGGGCGCGCGGACGCAGACCTACCGCATCAAGGCGACGGCCTTGGCGGGGGCGGATGGCACCGGCGGGTTGACCGCGCCGCTGCTGATCACCGGCACATGGGCCAAGCCGAAGTTTGCGCTGGATTTGCAGGCGCTTGCTGATGAAAAGCTGGCCGAGCAGGCGGCCAAGGTGCAAGCGCAGATCGAGGCCAAGAAGGTGGAGTTACAGGCGCAGGTTGATGCCAAGAAAGCCCAGCTGGAAGCGCAGGCGCGCGCCAAGCTGGAAAGCGAGTTGGGCGTGGTGCAGCAAGACGGCGAGAGCGTGCAGGATCTGGCGCGGCGCGCGGCAGAGCAGGCCTTGCAGGATCAGGCGGCCAAGGCCTTGCAGGGGTTGTTGGGCGGGAATTGAGAGGTGGCCCAGCGATGACAAGCAGCGAAACCGTCTGACGGGTGGGCGGGAGTTGGCGCGCGGGGGGCAATGTCCGGTGTGGGCCCAGATTGAGCGATGCTGACTGTGCCCGGATGTCAGCTGTCGTGCGCGAGCCAAATCTCTGCAACAACCTCTTGGGTTTTGAATGGGGTTTGTGGCAGCCTAAAGCGGGGCGGTTTGAGGGAGTGCCAAAAACGAGCGTTTTTGGAGCTGCTTTGAAGGTCCACAGTGCGGACGAAGCGGTCCTTCGAACTAAACAAAATTTATGCCATAGGATCGATGGATAGGCAAAAAATCCAAAGGGTTCCAGATGAATGAAGACGATCAAAAAAGCCTAATACAGGCTATTGGTGAGGCGCTCGTAGAACTTGATAGCGTAAACGACCTCGTCCTTTGCTCTGATAATCCTAACACTTGCGCCAAAAAGATTGCTGCTTCGCTGGGCCATGTAATCCCTGCTACAGGCCTTACCTCTCTTGAGATGTATGGGGTCCGGTCATTAATTCTCCATGCAATTGCAAACAGGTCATTCTTTGATTGGGAAATGCCAACACTGACAGGTTTCAGTGCTGAGCAATTCAAGGCGATAGCAGATAAACTTCCACGTGAATGAAAACACTCGGATAACTTGGTCTGCTGAGGGCTAGGAGCCGCCACTCACAGCCTTCCAAAAACCACCGTTTGTTGAACGGTTTGAGGAACCGGACGTTGGCAGACTGGCTGCAAAGGTCCGAGCGGTCCGCAGAGCTGCTAGTCACGCAATTTGTCTCTGACGCATTGGTGACGTTTCTTG
>JAHEBX010000019.1 GCA_024642045.1 Pseudorhodobacter sp.
TTCCGAAATCTCGGATTTGTTCAGCGTCGAAACCGTGGCGCCGTCGCGAATGATGGTGATGCGGTCGGCTACGCGCCCGATCTCATTCAGCTTGTGGCTGATGATGATCTGCGTCACCCCCTGCGCCTTGAGCTCCAGCATCAGGTCCAGCAGTTTCTGGCTGTCGTTTTCCTGCAAAGCCGCGGTCGGCTCGTCCAAAATCAACAGCCTCACGTCCTTGGCCAGCGCCTTGGCGATCTCGATCAGCTGTTGCTTGCCCACGCCCAGTTTGCCCACCTGCGTGGTTGGCGCCTCGTTCAGACCGACCTTGGCCAACAGCTCCGACGTGCGCTGAAACGCTTGTGGCCAGTTGACGACGCCGCCCGAAGCGACCTCGTTGCCCAAGAACAGGTTCTCGGCAATCGACAACAGCGGCACAAGCGCAAGCTCTTGGTGAATAATGATAATTCCGCGCTCTTCACTGTCGCGGATATTGCGGCACGCCAGCTTGCTGCCTTCGTAGAGGATATCGCCCTCATAGCTGCCATGCGGGTAAACCCCCGACAGCACCTTCATCAGCGTTGATTTTCCCGCGCCATTCTCGCCGCAGATCGCATGGATCTCGCCGGGCTCGACCGTCAGCGTCACATTGTCCAACGCACGCACGCCCGGGAAGACTTTGCTGATCCCGCGCATTTCCAACAGTGCCGTCATGGTATTCCCCCCAGTAAACCTTGCCCGCCCCGAGGAGGCAGGGCGGGCAAGGCCAACACGCTTTGACTGAATTACTTCAGTTGATCAGCGGTGTAGTAGCCCGAGCCAACCAGCACGGCCTCGTAGTTGGACTTGTCGACCGGCTGGCTTTCCAGCAGGTAAGACGGCACAACTTTGACGCCGTTGTCATAGGTTTTCTCGTCGTTGATCTCGGGCGTGCCGCCCGAAAGGATCGCGTCCACCATCTTGACGGTGACAGCAGCCAGTTGGCGGGTGTCTTTGAAGATCGAGGAGTACTGCTCGCCCGCGATGATCGACTTGATCGACGGCACTTCGCAATCCTGACCGGTGACGATTGGCATTTTCAGATCGCCCGAGCCATAGCCCACGCCTTTGACCGACGACAGGATACCGATCGACAGACCATCATAGGGCGACAACGCGCCGTGCAGAACCTTGTCGCCATAGTTGGCCGACAGCAGGTTGTCCATGCGCGACTGCGCCACGGCGCCATCCCAACGCAGGGTGCCGACCACGTCCATGCCCATCTGACCCGACGGCACCACGATGTCGCCCGCGTCGATCATAGGCTGCAGAACCGACATCGCGCCGTCGTAGAAGAAGAAGGCGTTGTTATCGTCTGGCGAGCCGCCAAAGAGTTCGATGTTCCACGGCTTCGTGTCTGCAAAACGCTCTTTCAGGCCTGCGACAAGGCTGTTGGCCTGCTGCACGCCGACTTTGAAGTTGTCAAAGGTCGCATAATAGTCGACCGAGCCGCTCTCGCGGATCAGGCGGTCATAGGCGATGACCTTGATGCCCGAAGCCGCCGCGTTGTCCAGCGCGTTAGACAGCGTGGTGCCGTCGATAGCTGCGATGACCAGAACCTTGACGCCCTTGGTGATCATGTTTTCGATCTGGGCCAACTGGTTCGGAATGTCGTCTTCTGCGTATTGCAGATCGGTGGCATAGCCTGCCGCTTTGAACTGCTCGACCATCGCATTGCCGTCAGCGATCCAGCGCGACGAAGATTTCGTCGGCATCGCGATGCCCACGGTGCCTTTGTCCTGAGCGAAGGCCGGAAGCCCCGCAACCGAGGTTGCAACCGCAGCACCACCCAGCGCCAGAAGCGCACGTCTTGAAATTTGCATTGTGTATCCTCCCAAGCCGCAAAGACGCGGCAAAAACCTGACAGTCGTCCGAGTCGTCATCGGCCGGACCGTGGCAGAGAGTTGCAATCTGTTTTCATATCAGTCAAATGATGAAATCAGATAAACATATGGCAAAACTGTTATGAATTTAGCATTGAACAGCGACAGCCTCGTGCAACGCGGGCTGAAACTCAGCCATCTGCGCCTGCTTGCAGCACTGGCCGAGACGGGGCAGCTGAGCCTTGCGGCGGATCGGCTGACCATTGCGCAGCCCGCAGCGTCGCGGCTTTTGGCCGAGGTCGAGCGCATCGTCGGCGCGCCGGTTCACAGCCGGACGGGGCGGGGAATGACCCTGACGGCCATCGGCTCGACGCTTGCGCTGCGCGCACAACGGGTGCAGACCGAGCTGCGCGATGCCGCCCGCGACATTGCGGAGGTCGCAGCGGGCGAGATCGGCCATATCCGCATCGGCTCGGTCACCGGGCCTGCCATTGACCGGGTGTTGCCTGTGCTGCGGGCGGCGCGGATTGCAGCCCCTCGGGTGACGGCAGAGGTCACAGTCGCGCCCTCGGACATTCTTTGTGACCAGCTTTTGGCGGGTAAGCTCGACTTTGTCATCGGGCGTTTGCCGCAAGACAGCACGCACGCGCTGTTCGACATGACCCCGATTGCAGCCGAGCCGGTCAGCCTGGTGGTGCGCCGCGCGCATCCGCTTGCCCATCGCAGCCCACTGACCGCCGCGGCTTTGCTCGATTTCGACTGGTTACTGCCGCCGGCTGACTCGATCCTCACCCGCGCCGTGCTGGCCCGCTTGCGCGCCCACGGTCTGCCCGCACCGCCACAGCGCTTGTCAACGGCCAGCTTTCTGCTGATCTTCGCGCTTTTGCAGCAATCCAATGCGATTGCCCCGCTCGCCCGCGCGGTCGCGGAGACCTTTGTTCAGGGACCGATGGCGGCTTACGTTTTGCTTGATATCGACCTTGGCATCGAGGTCGAGGCGTTTGGCCTGATCACTCGCGCGGGCGCCATCCTGCCGCCGGTTGCCGCCCGGATTGCCGCTGAAATCCAGATGGTTACAAACCTGTAGCGGCCAAACCCTCTTGCCGCCCTGTGCAATGCAGATCAAACTGCCGCCAAATCAAACGGAAAGACGCCATGAAACCGCAACTGCTGCAAATCTCCAGCTACCCGGAATGGGATCAGATCCCCCTCGAGGCCGCCTATCGCCTTCACCGGTTTTGGGAGACGCCCGATCTGACGCAAATCGGGTCGCAGATTCGCGCGATTGCCACCACGGGCGGGGCGGGGGTTGCCAATGCGGTGATCGAGGCCTGCCCGAACCTCGAGCTGATTGCGATTCACGGCGTGGGCTATGATGCGGTTGACCTTGCTTTGTGCAAATCGCGCGGCATCATGGTCAGCAATACCCCCGGCGTTCTGGACGGGGATTGTGCCGATCTGGCGGTCGGCATGGCGCTGGCGCTGGCGCGCCACATCCCCGCCGCAGATATCCATGCCCGCTCGGGCGCGTGGGAGGCCGCGAGTTTTCCGCTGCAACGCCGGTTTTTCGGCGCGCGCGCAGGTATCCTCGGGCTTGGCCGTATCGGCGGCGAAATCGCGCGCAGGCTCGCGGGCTTTGACATGGACATCGCCTATAGCGCGCGCAGTGCCAAATCCGTGCCCTATAGGTTTATTGCCGATCCCGTCGCACTGGCCGCGCGGTCGGATTTTCTGTTCGTGGCAACGCTCGCCAATGCTGAAACGCGCCACATCATCAATGCCGAAGTGCTGCGCGCGCTGGGGCCCAAGGGGGCGCTGATCAACATCTCGCGCGCGGCCAATATTGACGAAGATGCGCTGCTTGACGCTTTGGAATCCAATGCCATTGGTGGCGCGGCACTTGACGTTTTCGAAGGCGAACCGGCGATAAACCCGCGGTTCAAACCCCTGAAAAATGTGATTTTGCAACCTCACCAAGGATCGGCCACCGAAGCAACCCGCCGCGCGATGGGGCAGTTGCAGCGTGACAACCTTGCAGCCCATTTCGCAGGCAAGCCGCTGCTGACGCCGGTTCCGCTCTAGTCGCGAACGGATCCGGCGCTTGGCTGTAAGGCCAAGAGCTGCGACCAAAGCTCGGTTTCCGCTGCCCCGTGATTGCTATAAAGCCGCACCGCCTTGATCAGCAGGGGGCAGCTCGGCAGGCTGGCAGAAAGATCGCCGACGCGTCCCGAGGCGATCTGGGGCAGGGCGAGCGAGCGCGGCACCCAGGCCACCGCGACTCCGGTTGCCGCCATCTCCAACGCGGCAAGCGTCAAGGCTGTTTCCGCCTTTGGAATCGCATGCCAGTCCGGCCCGAGTGCCGACACAACCTTGCTTGCCATGACCTTGCCAAAGAAGACGTCGGCTGGATAATCGATATAGGGCAAAATCATCGGGGCCTGCGGCTTTTCAAGCTCGGCCAACAAAGGCGAAGCACACACCGGGATCAGTCGATCGGTGCCGACCTCGATGGTTTGCAAATAGCCCTCGATCACATCTTCGGGTTCGTCCAGTGTTCGATAGACGATCGCAATATCCGCCTGACGCGACAGCACTTGCCCAAGGCATTCATCCAGATTGGCCGAACGCAAACGAACGTAGACACTATCGTCATGCGCCTGAATATTACGGACAATCTCGGGTGCCAGAGAGGTTGTCAGCGAATGTTGGCTGGCAATCACCAGACGGTTCGCAGCGATCCGGTCGCCGCGTCGCAAATCCAGCACCAACTGCCGCATCGCCGCGGCGATTTGTTCGATCTGCACGCTTTGCGCCAGCGTGGTGGGGCGCAACTGGACCGGCTTTTGGCTGCGGTCAAACAGTTCGACGCCAATCTGCTGCTCCATCTGCTGAATGCGGCGGGAAAAGGCTGATTGCGTCAGCCGCCGACGCTCGGCCGCGCCGCTAAAAGACCCGGTGCTGGCGATGGCAAGGATATCTTCCAACCAATCAAGACGCATCGAAGTCCCTCCTGCCTAACTTGCAATATTTGCAATATAATTCAAAAATTTTGAATTTGTAACTCATTTATCGTCAGGTAAGCTTTGTACTGTGCAAGTTATCGTAAGGAACTTAAAATGCATCTGGCCCGATTCCCCCGCGTTTTCCTCGCTCATCTGCCGACGCCGCTGGAAAGGCTGGATCGCCTGTCAAAAGAATTGGGCGGCCCGGAAATCTGGATCAAGCGCGATGATTGCACGGGGCTGTCGACCGGCGGCAACAAGACCCGCAAGCTGGAATTTCTGATGGCCGAAGCTCAGGCGCTGGGGGCCGATACGGTGATGACCCAAGGCGCGACCCAGTCGAACCATGCGCGCCAAACGGCGGCCTTTTCCGCCAAGCTGGGGATGGCCTGCCACATTCTGCTGGAGGACCGCACCGGCTCGAACGATGCCAACTACAACGGCAACGGTAACGTGCTGCTGGATCATCTGCACGGCGCCACCACCAGCAAGCGCGCGGGCGGGGCGGACATGGCAGCCGAAATGGAGCTTGCGGCGCAAAAGCTGCGCGCCGAGGGGCGCAAAGTCTATATCATTCCGGGCGGCGGGTCGAACCCGACCGGCGCGCTGGGCTATGTGAACTGCGCCTTTGAGCTGGTGTCTCAAGCCAATGACCGCGCATTGATCATTGATCACATCGTCACCGCGACCGGCAGCGCTGGCACTCAGGCCGGGTTGATCACCGGGCTCAAGGCGATCAATGCGCAGATTCCTTTGCTGGGGATCGGTGTGCGGGCGCCGAAGGAAAAGCAAGAGGAAAGCGTTTTCAATCTGGCGGCAAAAACCGCAGACAAGCTGGGTTGCTCTGGCATCGTTTCGCGCAGCGATGTGGTTGCTGATACCAGCTATGTCGGCTCTGGCTATGGCATTCCGCGCGAAGATACGCTGGAGGCGATCCGGATGTTTGCCGAGTTGGAGGGGCTGCTCTTGGACCCGGTCTATTCCGGCAAGGGCGCGGCGGGTCTGATCGACTATTGCCGCAGAGGCCGCTTCAAAAAGGGCGAGCGCGTGGTGTTTTTGCACACCGGCGGTTCGGCTGCGCTGTTTGGCTATGACGCGGTCTTTGCCGAGGGCAACAAGGCGCTGAGGGTTTGATGCTGATGGCCCCAAGCAACCACGGCGAGGTTAAAAAGGTGGCGCAGGCTGCGTTTTTCGGGCGCCTTACAGGCAACCCGTGTTTCAGTCGGAACAACAAGGCCTGCAGCACAAGAACTGTTGCAAAAACAGTCAAAAGCCCAAATGATTGACAGCACCGAACTCCCCCTGATTTCGGCTGCCATCAGCTGTCAGGCCACGCGCTTTGCGACGCTGGATGCGCCGGTTCGGGCGAGAATGAACTTTGCGAGCAAACACATCGCAAGGCAACAAAAGGCGGCAGAACGACCGTCCCAAGTCACTGTAACAAGGAGGACTATCTCTATGAAATATAATATGAAAGCTATACTGTTGGGCGTGGCGGCCTCAACGATGATGGCGGGCTCTCTTGCGGCCGAGACGATCATCATCGGCCATTTCGGCAACCCCACTCCGATGCAGCTGTTGTCCGCTTCGGACGATTTGAAAACGGCGACCGGCTGGGACATCGAATGGCGCAAATTCGCGGCAGGCACCGATGTGATTGCGGCGATGGCCTCGGGCGATGTGGTGCTGTCAGAGCTTGGATCTTCGCCGCTGGCGATTGCGGCAAGCCAGGGCGTGGATCTGCAATTGATTGCCTATTCCGACGTGATCGGCAAAGCGGAATCGCTGATCGCACATGATGGCTCGGGGATCGAGTCGGTTGCCGATCTGAAAGGCAAGCGCATCGCGGTTCCGGTCGGTTCAACCGCACATTATTCGCTGATGGGCGCGTTGCAGCACGAAGGCATTGCCGAGGGCGATGTGACGATCATCAGCATGCCGCCAGACCAGATCGCCGCTTCGTGGGATCAGGGTGTGATTGATGCGGCATGGATCTGGCAGCCCGTGCAGTCGGAAATCCTCAAGTCCGGCAAACTGATCGTCGGTGCGGACCAGACCGCCGAGTGGGGCTTTCCAACCTTTGACGGCTGGGTTGTGAACAAGAAATGGGGCGCAGAGCACAAGGCCGAAGTCGTGGCCTTCCTCAAGGCGATCGATAAGGTCAACGGCGCATATCTGGCAAATCCGGCCAGCTGGACCGCTGATGCCCCAGAGGTCAAGACCATCGCTGCCGCAACTGGTGCGGACCCGGCTCAGGTACCGGCGATTCTGGAGGGCTTTACCTTCCTGCCGATGGCGACCCAGATCAGCGATACCTGGCTCGGGGGCGCTGCTGCCACGATCAAGGGCACGGCAGAGTTCCTCAAGGCCGCAGGTCGTGTCGATACGGTCGCGGACGACTATTCGGGTTTTGTGGACGCCGAATACGCAACCGAAGCTGCGAAGTAAGCCACACTCCTGTCCGCCGCGAGAGCTGCGGGCAGGACTTCCGCCAGAATTGGGAGTATCGCGATGGGATTGTCCGTTGAAGGCGTGTCGGTTGTTTACCCCGCCGCTGACCGCCGTCCACCCGTAGAGGCGCTGAGCAACATCAACCTGCAGATCGAAAACGATGATTTCGTCGTTGCTCTGGGGGCTTCGGGCTGTGGAAAATCAACGCTGTTGAATCTGATCGCGGGCTTTCTGGCGCCGACATCCGGATCGCTTGAACTGGATGGCAATACGGTATCAGGTCCAGGCTCTGATCGGGCGGTAGTGTTTCAGAAACACGCGCTTTTGCCTTGGCTGAATGTGTTGGACAATGTCGCCTTTGGTCTGGAGATCCAGGGTATTTCAAAGGAAAAGCGCTATGAGATTGCCAATAAATTCATAGGTTTGCTTGGGTTGGATGGGTTTCAGGACTCGCCCGTCTACAAGTTGTCGGGCGGTATGCAGCAGCGCGTCGGAATCGCGCGTGCGCTGACCTGTGACCCTAAGCTTTTGCTGATGGATGAACCGCTGGGCGCTTTGGACGCGCTGACGCGTGAAAAGGCGCAAGAGCTGATCCTGAACATCTGGAACACCACGCATAAATCGGTGTTCTTTATCACCCATAGCGTCGAAGAGGCGTTGTTCATGGGCACCAAGCTGATCGTGATGTCACCCCGTCCGGGTCGGATCACCAACAGCTTTGATCTGCCCTTTTCCCGCCAGTTTCTCGCCGGCACGCCGGCGCGTCAGGTCAAGGCCTCGACCGAGTTTATCAAACTGCGCGAGGACGTGCTGAAAATCATCTTTGCTGACGAGGAGGCCGCCGCATGACCCAGCCATCCGCCAAGCCTTTGGGCCTGATCGCCCGCCTCTCCCGCGCAAGACCGACAAAACCCGGCGAAATCTATGGCGTGCCCGGACAGGGCAAGACGATCTGGCTGTCGTTGGGGTCGATCGCGGTGTTCTTTTGCTTTTGGTGGCTGGTCACCGCGATGGGCTGGGTAAAGCCGCTGTTCGTGCCTTCTCCCTTCGCGATTGTCGACAAGTTCATCACCATCTGGAACACCGGCTATACTGGCACGCCGTTTCTGGAACATGTCTGGATCTCGACGCTGCGGGTGTTTGGCGCCTTTGGGTTGGCCTGCATCATCGGCCTCCCGCTTGGCCTTGCGATGGGGATGAGCCCGGTGATGAGCGGGATTTTCGATCCGCCCATCGAGTTTTATCGCCCGATCCCGCCGCTGGCCTATCTGCCGCTGATGATCATCTGGTTCGGGATTGGTGAGACGTCAAAGGTTCTACTGATCTTTCTGTCTGTCTTTGCGCCTGTGGTGCTGGGCGCGCGGTCAGGGGTGAAATCTGCTGCGATCGAGCAAATTCATGCGGCCTATTCCTTTGGCGCGACCCGCTGGCAGGTGATGCGTCACGTCATCATGCCCTCGGCACTGCCCGAAATTCTGACCGCGATGCGCATTGGGATCGGCTTTGGCTGGACCACCCTTGTTGCCGCCGAAATGGTCGCTGCCACCAAGGGCCTTGGCTATATGGTCCTGTCAGCCAGCCAGTTCTTGCAAACGCCCGTCGTGATCATGGGGATCTTTGTCATCGCGATCATTGCCTTTGCCTTCGATTTTGTCGTGCGCATGGTCGAGCGCCGCCTCGTGCCCTGGAAGGGCAAGATGTAACCCGAGGGTCAGCGCCATGATGTCTCTGAAGTAAGCGACAAAGACCGCCGAGGCGGATCCGTCGGATGTGCGCGATGTCGCGCGTGAATTGGACAAATGGTGCGGCGAGATCCCTCATTCGGCTGCGGGTAGCCATGTGCCGGGCGGGCGATATCGCTCTATCGCCAGTGCAATCATGACGATCACCACGGCCAGGGTCGCAGGCGTGCCACAAATCACCGCCTGCTCGCCGTTGCGACCGGGGCTGCGCCTTTCAGATAGGATCCTTTCGGCGATGGATTTTTGTGGCGCGGATGTGAGCCTGAACACGGGCGGTGTGCAGGGCGTGGCGGCCATGGCAAACGGGCTGTTTGCGTTGCCCAAGGCCGATATCCTTGTGGGCCCCGGCAACCAATATGTCGCTGAAGCCAAGCGCATTCTTGTCGGTCCGGTTGGCATTGACATGTTTATGGGCCCCCACCGACAGCATGCTGGTGGCGGGTGACTGCGCCGATGCGGAAATAGTGGCCGATGATCTGGTGGAGCCGGCCGAGCAGGACTAAACCTCGCCGGTCAGGCTGGTGCCCAAAGCGATCGCAAGTCTGCCCCCCTGAACCGCGAGAGCGCCATTGCCGCCTGGCGCGATCTGGCCGAGGTGATGCTGTGCCGCGATGCCGAAGAAATGGCGCAGATGGCAGACAGCTGGGCCCCCGAGCATCTGCATCTTCAGGCAAGCGATCTGGGCTGGTGGCTGTCGTGGCTGCGCTTTTGCGCGGCGCTGTTTCTGGTCGAGGGAACCAACGTGGCCTTTGGCGACAAGACGTCGGGACCGAAGCAACCGCGCGGATTTCGCGACGAGAGGGGATGAAGGGCCACGCCCGTTCTGCCGATATCAGGCTTGCGACGTTTGATCCCGACCAGAGCTTTGATCTTGGGATTGATGCGACAGAAGGCCAAGTTCGGCCAGAAACCCAAGGATCGCCGTGCTGACCGACGCGGCATTCTCTTCGTGCAAAAGATGTCCATAACCCGGGACGTCAAGCCTTCGCGTGGTTGGCATCAGCTTGGCTGCACGGTCTGATACCGCGGGCGGAACGGCCCTGTCGTTTGAGGCCGTGATCAGCAGGCAGGGCGTGTGCGCCTTGGGCAGACGTGCCAGCAAGCCATCCAGTTGCCATTGCGCCATCATCGCCAAGGTGGCGTTGACATGGCTCGGCCTACGCAACAGTGTCAGATACTGGGCCTCGCCCGCAGGCTCGATCTGCGATCCGGTTGAGGTCAGCAGTTGGTGCACCTGCGCGGGCGTGGCAGCAAAGCGACTGAACGCCTGCCCGACAAAGGGCGTCGCTGCCAGCAGCCGCGCCATCACCGGAAAGAACAGCCCCGCAAGCCCTTCGAATTTGCCCAAGGCCGCATTGATGCCGATCACTGCGGCAAGGGGGCGCCGTTCTGCCAGCCGCAGCGCGATGGCTGCACCGGCCGAATGGCCGATCACCGCCTGCGGTTGCCAGCCCTGTTGGCGGCACAGGGCGTCAAGATCGGCGCTCATCGGCTCTAGCCCGCAGCGGGCTTTCGCGCCCAGCTGGCTAAAGCCCTGTCCGGGCAAATCAATCGCGATCACCTGGAAGTGCGGCGCGAGCAGAGGGATCAGGTGGCGAAAACTATGGCTCGCCCCGCCCGCGCCGTGGATCAGCAGCAGCTCGGGGCCTGCACCCAGCGCTTGCACATGCCACAAGTGCGGCTTGCAGGCGATGTGTTGCGAGGCGGCGCGATAGGGCCAATCGGCGGGGATCAGCGGCGCGCGCATTCAGCCCACCAGCGCCGATTGCAACACCGCAGACAACCGCGCGGCATCGGCGCGTGGCAGCGGCAGATAGGGCGCGCCCAGCGCTTCGGCCATGCGGTGCAACGCGGGCTGCGGTCGGTTGGCGATGTCGATCACCAGTGCCGGAAACCCCTTGGCGCGCAGGGCCCGCGCAAAGGTCAGGCTGTCGGCCTCGGCTGCGTCGCGGCTGGCGGTGCCGTCCAGCGCCACATTGCCCCGCCCATCGGTCAGCAGCGCCAGCGTCGGGGTCATCCCACGCGCGCGGGTCTGTTGTGCAAGCTCGAACGCCAGCCGCAGACCGGCCGCCAAAGGCGTGCCGCCACCGCCCGGCAGGGCCGCCAGCCGCCGTTTGGTTTGCACAAGCGACCGCGTCGGGGGCAGGATCAGCTCGGCATTTTGGCCGCGAAAGGCGATCAGTGCCACATGGTCGCGTCGCGCATAGGCCTGCGCCAGCAGCAACTCGACCGCCCCCTTGGCCTCGGCCAGTCGCGCAAAGGCTGACGAGCCAGAGGCATCGACTGCAAAGATCAGCACCCGGTCCGAGGATTGCTGATACCGCCTGATCCGCAGATCGGATTTGCGGATCGCAAGCCGCGTATCGGAGCCGTCCAGCCGTCGCAGCTTTTGCCAGGGGGCCGCCGCGCGCAAGGTGGCGACAAGGTCGATCCGCTTGCCCGACCCCGGCGTGCCGGCCGTCGAGGGCAGGGGGCGGCCGCGATGATTGCCCTTGCGCACCGCCCCCGCACCGTTGCCTTTGGCCGATCGCGCAGCACGCCCTGCGGCAAGTTTGTCAAGCACGTCTGCGGGCAGAGCAGCGCGAATGGCATCCAGCAGCACCTCGTCAGGCAGGGCGTCCGGTTCGGACTGAGCTTGCCGGTCTTCGCCCTCGGGGGGCGGAGGCGGAGGTGGTGGCGGATCGTCCTGCGCGTCATCGCTTTGCGGCAGGGTCCCGCGATGCGCCAGCGTCATCTCGGCGGCATGTCGCAGGCTGTCCTCCGAGGCCAGATCCTCGCCCCGCCAGGCCGCGAGGGCACGCGCCGCAGCCAGCGTCAGCAGGGGCGCGCGCAAGCTGTTGATGCCCATCGCAAAAGCAAGGCCGGTCAGCCGCGCCAGCGCCGTTTCGGGCAGGCGAACGGATGGCAAGCGCGCCTGCGCGGCCTTAATCTGGGCGGGGTCCATCGCCAGAGGTGTGGCCTCGGACCAGAGCAGATCGCCCAGATCGAGGAACAGCCCCAGCCGGTCGGCCAGGGCGTCCGGCAGGCTTTCGTCCGCCTCTGCTCCTTCATCCTGCGCGATCAGGCAGCTGCCGCGATCATCCAGCCAGCGCGCCAGCCGCGCGGCCAGACCGGGCGGGCAGCGCTCGGCCATCGTCAAGGTCAAAAGCGGGGTTTGCCGCAGCACCCCCTCGGCCCGCACCAGATGGCCCGCCGCAAGCGTGGCCGCCAGATCGACGCCGCCAAACAGGGCGGCATCCTCGATACCGGGATGGATGCGCGCGGCCTTGGGCAGGGCGGTGATGATCTGTTCGCGCACGGGGCTTGCGCGCCCCCGCAGCCAGAGCCCCTTGAGCCCGCTTGGATCGACGGCCAACAGCGTAACCGCAGTCGTGACCCTCTCCCAAGGCGACAGCGGCTCGTTCACGGCAGCGTTTCGGCAAGGATGCGCGCCACGCGGGCCCCCGAGCCGGCCTCATCCAACGGGTCACGGCGCAGGCGGTGCGACAGCGCACTGGCCGCCACAGATTTGAGATGCGCGCGCGTCACCGTCTCGGCCCCCTCAAAGGCCGCTTGCGCCCGCGCCGCCCGCAAAAGTGTCAGCTCGCCGCGCAGCCCGTCCGAGCCAAGCGCGATACAAAGCGATGCGCAATCGTGCAAAACCGCGCCCGGCGTCTTGAGGTTGGGCAGGCCCGCGCGCGCGGTCAGGATCGCCTTGCGCAACTGCGTATCCTTGCTGCGCCATTTCTTCATAAAGGCCGCATTATCGCTCTCATAGCCATCGCGGCGGCGCATTACCTCGACGCGCGTGGCCACATCGCGTGGCGAGGTCACCTCGACAGAAAGGCCAAAGCGGTCAAGCAGTTGCGGGCGCAGCTCGCCTTCTTCGGGGTTGCCTGAGCCCACCAGCACAAAGCGGGCGGGATGGCGGATGGACAGGCCCTCGCGCTCGACCACATTCTCGCCGGATTGGGCTACGTCCAACAGCAGATCGACGATGTGATCCTCAAGCAGGTTTACCTCGTCGATATAGAGGTATCCGCGATTGGCGCGGGCCAAGAGCCCCGGTTCAAACGCCTTTTCCCCCCGCGACAAAGCCCGCTCGATATCCAGCGCCCCGACCACGCGGTCTTCGGTCGCGCCCAGCGGCAGGTCGATGACGGGGGTCGGGCGCTTGATCATCCTGGTCGGGCGGGCGCCCACCCAGTCGGGCACATCTTCGGGGCGGGCCGAGTTCACCGGGCAGCCCTCGACCGCGACGATTTCGGGCAGCAGGGCCGCCAAGGCGCGCACGGCGGTGGATTTGCCGGTGCCACGATCGCCAAACACCAGCACCCCACCAATCGCGGGGTCGATGGCCGTCAGCACCATCGCCTGTTTCATCGCCTCTTGTCCAACGATGGCCGAAAAGGGAAAGGGTTGGCTCATGCGGCGTCCTTCAGGTCGAGGGGGCGCTTTCCGTTCCAGCTTCCCCAGTTGTCGACGATGCGAAAGCGGGCGTAAAGCTCTTCGGAAAACCAGTTTTCGGCGCGCACAGCGGCAATCGCGCGGCCGTGCGGCCCGTCGCCACGCGCAAAATGCGCCATCGAGGCCGCATCCGGCCAAATGGAAAATGTGACCTGATGCAGCAGCGGCACCTCGCCGATGCCAATCTTGAACAACACGTTCGGGTCCTGACCGATGACTGCTGAAATATCGGGCACGCGGCGCCAAAAGCGCAGAAACCGCGAGGCGCGCATGCTGGCACGGGTCAGCGCCACAATCGGCCCCATGTTGGGTGTGTCGGTGGGCATAAAGGGTTCAACCCCTGCCCATTTGCCCCGCGCCGAGGTGGGTTCCAGCAGAATCGTCCAGCTTTCTGCCGCCCGCGCACGCCAGCGCTGAAACACCGGCGCGGTGTTCAGATGATGCCGCGCGGTGGTGGCATCGGGCCAGGTTGCCAGTATAGCCCAGACGGCCGTGTTGGGTTTGGGTGTAAAGCCTTCGCCGGTGCCCGATCCACAGAGCTTGTAAAAACCGACATCCGGCATCCGCCTAAAGGACAGCCGCGCCGCCCCCATTTGCCCAAGCACCCAGAGCCGCGCCGGAACCGAGGCAAAGCGAAACAGGCTGAGCGAAGCGATGTTGATGGCGGCCTCCTGCGGGTTTGTCAGTCTAGTCTGACAGTTTTTGCGCCGCCGTCAAAGCAGAAAGCTAATTTTCTGCAACGAAAAGGCAAGTATTGTAAATTAAACTAGACAGTATATCGTTGACCCATGTTGACACAAATCGAGTCTCGCAATTCCACGTTTTCAGCCGCTTTTGGGGGCGAGGCCATCGTGATCGGTGCGGGTTTGGGGGGGCTTGCCGCTGCAATGCGGCTTGGCGCCAAAGGCTATCGTGTGACAGTCATCGACCGGCTGGACATGCCGGGGGGCCGCGGGTCCTCGATCACGCAGGGCGGGCATCGTTTTGATCTTGGGCCGACGATTGTGACCGTCCCGCAGGGGCTGCGGGATCTGTGGGCGGCCTGTGGGCGCGATTTTGACCGCGATGTCGATCTGCGCGCGCTGGACCCGTTTTATGAAATTCGGTTTCAGGACGGCTCTACCTTTACCGCGCGCCAATCAGACGAAGCGATGCGGGCCGAGGTTGCGCGGCTCTCGCCCGGTGATCTGGCGGGCTACGACACATTTCTAAAAGACAGTGAGGCGCGCTATTGGTTCGGATTCGAAGACCTTGGCCGCCGCTCGATGCACCGCTTTGCCGACCTTTTGAAGGTCTTGCCGACTTTTGTGCGGCTGCGGGCGGATCGCTCGGTCTATGCCCATGCCGCCGCGCGGGTTCGCGACGAGCGCTTGCGCTTTGCGTTGTCGTTTCACCCGCTGTTCATCGGCGGCGATCCCTTTCATGTGACCTCGATGTATATCCTTGTCAGCCATCTCGAGAAATCCTTTGGCGTGCATTACGCGATGGGCGGGGTTGGGGCGATTGCGCTGGCGATGGCAGGTGTGATCCGGGCGCAGGGCGGGCAGTTGCGCCTGAATGCCGAAGTGGACGAAATCCTGCTGCATCAAGGCCGCGCGACGGGCGTGCGCCTGACGGATGGGCAGGTGCTGGCCGCCGATGTAATTGTCTCGAATGCCGATGCGGGCCACACCTATGACCGGCTGCTGCGCAATCACCCCAAGCGCCGCTGGACCCAGACCAAACTGGCGCGCAAGCGCTGGTCGATGGGGCTGTTCGTTTGGTATTTCGGCACCCAGGGCACACGGTTGAAGTGGCCCGATGTGGGCCATCACAGCATTCTGGTCGGACCCCGATACAAGGAACACATCCGCGATATCTTTATCCGCGGACGTCTGGCCGATGACATGAGCCTTTATGTCCATCGCCCCACGGTCACCGACCCTTCGGCAGCACCTTTGGGCGATGATACCTTTTACGCGCTGTCCCCCGTGCCGCATCTGGGCATCGGGGGCACCGATTGGGCCAGCGAGGCCGAGCCTTATCGCCAAAAGATGCAGGCCATGCTTGAAGACCGCCTTCTGCCGGGGCTGGCTGATCATCTGACCGAGCAGTTGGTGTTTACCCCCAACAGTTTTGAGACGCGGTATCTCTCGCCCTATGGCAGCGGCTTTTCGATCGAGCCTCGGATCCTGCAATCGGCATGGTTTCGCCCGCACAACGTGTCAGAAGAGGCAAAGGGGCTTTATCTGGTGGGCGCAGGCACGCATCCCGGGGCAGGCCTGCCGGGGGTGATCGCTTCGGCCGAGGTTCTGGGGCAGTTGGTGCCCGACGCACCGCGCGCTGCGTCCAAGCGGATGGCGGCGGAATGATCGCTGCCGCAGATATGGCGCATTGCCGCGAGGCGATCCGCACCGGGTCGCTGTCGTTTCATGCGGCCTCAAAGCTGTTGCCTGCGCGTGTGCGCGATCCGGCGCTGGCGCTCTATGCCTTTTGCCGATTGGCGGATGACGCGGTTGACGACAGCGACGATAAGGCCCCTGCGGTTCTGGCACTGCGCGATCGGCTGGATCTGGTCTATCAGGGCAGGCCGCGCAATGCGCCTGCGGATCGGGCCTTTGCGGCTGTGGTCGAGGGCTTTGAGATGCCGCGCGCTCTGCCGGATGCCTTGCTTGAAGGGCTGGCTTGGGATGCCGTCTCGCGGCGCTATGACAGTCTGGGCGATCTGCGGGCCTATTGCGCAAGGGTCGCAAGTGCGGTCGGCGCGATGATGTGTGTGCTGATGCGGGTGCGTGATGCCGATGCTTTGGCGCGGGCCTGTGATCTGGGGCTTGCGATGCAGCTGACCAATATCGCGCGGGATATCGGTGAGGATGCGCGCGCGGGGCGGCTGTATCTGCCGCTGGAATGGCTGGCGGAAGAGGCGATTGCGCCTGAAACCTTTCTGTCGCAGCCTACCTCGGACATTCGTCTCAAACGGCTTACCCGCCGATTGTTGGGCGAGGCAGATGCGCTCTATCTGCGCGCCGAGGCGGGGGTGGCGGCGCTGCCCTTGGCGTGCCGTCCGGGGATTTTCGCCGCGCGCCATGTCTATGCTGGCATCGGTGGCGCTGTGGCGCGGCAGGGCTACGACAGCATAAACGCGCGGGCGCGCACCACAGGGCAACAAAAGCTTGGCTGGTTGGGCCTGTCACTCGCACGCTCGATGGCCTCGGTTGTGCTGCCAAAATCGGCAGTGCTGCATGCCTCGCCGGTGCCCGAGGTGGCGTTTCTGGTTGATGCGGCATCGCGCAAAGTGGCGCGTTTCAGCCGATCTGAGGCGCTGTTTTCGACTTTGGCCCAGCTGGAGGCCCGAGATCGCACCCATCGGCCCTTGGATCGCGCGGGCGCATAGCTTAGGTAAGCGCAATCCAGCAGGAGGTGCGGCGATGCATTGGACCTTGTTTTTCACCTATTTGGCAGCCTGTGGGGCGGCAGCGGCAACCGGCGCGATGATCCAGCCGGGCGCTTGGTATGATGGGTTGAACAAACCCAGTTGGACTCCGCCGCGCTGGGTGTTTCCGGTCGCTTGGACATCGCTTTATATTCTTATCTCGCTGGCGGGCATGCGGGTTGCGCTGGCTGAGGGCAATCAACAGGCCGTGGCGCTCTGGTCGTTGCAGATCGCGCTGAACACCCTGTGGACGCCGATCTATTTCGGCTTGCACCGCATCAGGGCGGCGATGGGGGTGATGGTCTGCCTCTGGCTTGCGGTTGCGGCTTGCACCTGGACCTTTTTTGGTGTCGATTTTTGGGCGGGGCTCTTGTTCGTGCCCTATCTGATCTGGGTCAGCATCGCAGCGGCCCTGAATCTCAGCACGATGCGGCTCAATCCGCAATCGGCCTAGGGCCAGTCGGCGCGGCGCGGCACTCGGACGGCAAGCATCGCCTTGATCATGGGTGAGCGGAACCGCCCGAGATCCAGCGCCTCGTGCACGCCGACGACGGTTTCGCCTTTGATCTGCGTTTGCACCAAAGAGCGGCTATAAAACGGCGCGTCCAGCAGCGCTTTGGTCTGGCGCGGTTTTGCCCCCGCATCGCAACGGGTGTCCCGTGTGATCCGCCAAGCCGTGCGCGAAAGGCGGCTCAGGGGCGGCGGATCAATCTGGGCGGCTGTGCCATTGGATGCAATATCAAGCGCCAGCGCAAGTGTGGAGCCGTCGACCCTGATCCCGTCGTAAAAGCACGTGGTGCCACCATGCGCGCGCGGATAGCGACCCCAGGTCCAGCGTTTGAAATCCGCTTCGAGCGCTGCGGTGCCAAAGTTGGCGTCGAAATAGCCGTGGCCCGTCCAGCGATGCCCCTGAGACAGGTCAACCTCGATCCGGGCCGAGGGCGCAAAGGGGCGCCAGATGTGACCGCCGTTGGCTGTGAGACGCGCCTCGACTTCGGTGATGGCTGTGGGCGTCAGGCGAATCTGGCCTTGCACGCGGCTGATCAGCGGCAGGCCCGAGACCTCGTTGATATCAATCACCAGACTTCCGCCTTGCCACGCCATCCGACTTGGCCCCACCTGCAGCGCATCGCGGCTTTGATGCAGCGCGGCGCGGCCACGGTCGGTCATGGTAAAGCGCCCACCCGGCCCGTAGCTCACGACGTTGATGCAGCAATGATCGGCCGGATCGCGGCGCCCCGACCACGCATACCACGGCGAAAACACCGAACCGATAAAGCCGATCACGCTTATCGCGCGCGTCCCATCAGCCGAGACACCATCGACATACCACCAGGCATAGCCATCAGGCTCGACCGTGACGCCAAAGTCAGGTCTTTCACGATCGCCTCTGCCGCATGCTGGCCGGACAAGGCCGCCATCGGCACCCCCGCACCCGGATGCGCCCCGCCCCCCGCCAGATACAGGCCCGCCAGTTTCGTCCGTGCGCAGGGCCGCTGCAGGCTCGCCAGTGCGCCGTGCGGGCTGCGTCCATAGATCGCCCCCTGTGAGCCGGGGAACATCGCGGCAAATCCCTGTGGCGTCATCAGGGCCTGATCGGACGGGGGCGTGTCGAAGTTCAGGCCGAAGCGGGCCAGCTGCGGAAAGGTCTTGGCGCGGCATTCGGCTACCTCATGTGGGGAAACTGTCGCTTTTGCGGGGGCATTCATGATGATCTCGAAGCGTTCTAGACCTGTGGCAGGGCCAAGGCTGCGGTCTTGCGCGCAGACATAAAGCGTCGCCTCATCGGGCATCCGGCCTTGGGCAATCGGGCCGAACTCATCGGCCGGATCGCGGCAGAAAAACACGTTGTGATGGATCAGATCGCAGCCCGATGGTGTGGCGGCAAAGCTCCAGACCCAGGCTGAAAGGCTGCGCGGATGGGCCGCCGTGGGCGCAATTGCCTGCTGCGCGCCATTGCCCAACAGCCCCGCGACAAGCGCGGCCGGATCACCGTTGAACACCACCGCATCGCACGCAAGCCGGCGCGTGTCGGATAGCACAACCCCGCTGACCCGCCCCGATTGCCGCTGGATCTGCTGCACGGCGCAGCCATAGCGCAGCGTGACCCCCAGCCGTTCGGCCAGCGCCGCCAAGGCTTTGGCAAGCTCTGCCATGCCGCCCTTGACTGCCCAGACGCCCCGCGCTTCGGCCTGCCAGATCAGCGACAGCACCGCTGGTGATTGTTCCGGGATACCGCCGACGTAGGTCGCATAGCGGCCAAACAGTTGGCGGAGGCGCGGGTCGGTAAAGCTTTTGGCCATCTGCCCTGCCAGACGGCGTTGCGGCAACAGTGCTTGCCAGATCGCAGGTGTGGTCACCGCCTTTAGCCCGATTGCCGCGAGATTGGGCCGCGCTGCACGCATCATCGGGGCCTCAAAGGCGGCATAGAGGCGTTGCGTCAAGCGATGAAAGCGGATGAACTCGGCCTCGGCCTGCGCTCCCGCCAGCGTGGCGATTGCGGCGGCACTCGCCTCGGGGTCGGCAAAAAGGTCAAGCCGGCTGCCGTCTGGCCACCAATGGCGCGCGAGCACCGGCTGGGCGATCAGCGTCAGATGATCCTCCAGCCGCTCGCCCGCCGCGTGAAACAGATCGTCAAACACATGGCGCAGCGTGAGAACCGTGGGCCCGGCATCGACCGGACCTGCTGCAGTCGCAAGGCTGCGCATCTTGCCGCCCGGCCCGCGCTGTGCCTCGACCAGTGTGACCGACAGACCCGCAAGCGCAAGCCGGATCGCGGCGCAAAGGCCCCCGATGCCGGCACCGATCACGGCAATCTTCACTGGATCAGACCCGATGCGCATCTGTGCTCCCATGAGTCTGATTGTTGACTCGGAAATGAAAACTGTCCAGTATGATTTACATTATAGTGTCAACTTTATCTGACAAGTTGATAGTTCGCAGTGGCAGGAGAACGGCATGTCGATAACGGCGCGATTGGATGCGGCGACGGATTTGGTGCTGGCGCGGGCTATGGGTGGGGCGGATGCGCCCGGCAGGCTTGCCTCGGCTTTGCACTATGCGGTGACGCCGGGCGGCGCGCGGATCAGGCCGACGATTCTGCTTTCGGTGGCGATGGCTTGCGGCGATGATCGCCCCCGTTTGACCGATGCCGCCGCCGTCGCGCTCGAGCTGATCCATTGCGCCAGTCTTGTGCATGACGATTTGCCCTGCTTTGACGATGCCGATCTGCGGCGCGGCAAACCGACGGTTCATCGCGCCTATTCTCAGCCGTTGGCGGTGCTGACCGGCGACAGCCTTATCGTGCTGGCGTTTGACGTGTTGGCTGAGGCTGCGGGCGATGATGCTGCGCGTGCGCTTGGCCTCATTCGGGTCTTGTCGCAGCGCACTGGCATGCCGGGCGGAATCTGCGCGGGGCAGGGATGGGAGAGCGAGGCGCAGGTTAACCTCTCGGCTTATCACCGTGCCAAAACGGGTGCGTTGTTTATTGCCGCCACCCAGATGGGCGCCTTGGCCGCAGGGCAGGACGCCGAGCCTTGGGAGGAGTTGGGCGCGCGGATTGGCGAGGCGTTTCAGGTTGCCGACGATCTGCGAGATGCGCTTTATGATGCCGAAACGCTGGGCAAACCTGCCGGACAGGATGCGGCGCATGACCGCCCGAATGCCGTCAGTTCCTTGGGCGTGCAAGGGGCCATCCGGCGTCTGAAGGATATTCTCAGCGGGGCAATCGCCTCGATCCCGTCTTGCCCCGGCGAGGCGATGTTGGCTGATATGGTGCGCCGTTATGCCGAGCGGATGACTCCGGTTGCCCCGGCGTTGCATCAGGTCGAAGCGCGGCGCTAGCATGGTCACCTTGCCACAGGTCAAGACCGCCCCGCGCGACTGGCTGGTGCGGCTGGCTGCCTCGCGCCGGTTTCAGGCCTGGGCTGCGTGGGTGCCGGGGGTGCGGCGCATCGCGCGTGGCGAGGGCGAAGCGCTGTTCGATCTCGTCGCAGGCTTTGTCAACGCGCAAGTGCTGCTGGCGCTGGTCGAGCTGCGGCTTTTCCATCTGCTGTATGATGGCCCTGCGACCCCGCGCCAGTTGGCCGGCCTTTGCGCGCTGCCCGAGGACCGCATGCAGGTTTTGCTGCAGGCGGGGGCGGGGCTGGGTCTGCTGAAGCGCAGGCGGGATGGCCGATTCGCGCTGTCGATGCGCGGCGCATCGATTCTCGGCGTGCCGGGATTGGAGCCGATGATCCGCCACCATCGCGCGCTTTATGCCGATCTTGCCGATCCGGTAGCGCTGTTGCGCGGCGGTGCTGAGACCAAACTTGCGCGGTTTTGGCCCTACGTTTTTGGTGCGGCTGGAGCGCAGGACCCAGAGGTGACGGCGACCTATTCCACGTTGATGGCCGAAAGCCAGATCCTGGTCGCCGAAGACACGCTGCGCCTTGTGTCGTTTGCCGGCATCCGGCGCCTGATGGATGTGGGTGGGGGCACCGGCAGCTTTCTGATCGCCGTGGCGCGGACCTGTCCCGAGATTGCGCTCGAGCTTTTTGACCTGCCGGTGGTGCTGTTGGGCGCGGAGGCGCGTCTGCGGGCCGCGGCGGCACCGGTTGCGCTGCACCCCGGCAGCTTTCGCGACGATCCTTTGCCGCGCGGCGCGGATGCCATCAGTCTGGTGCGGGTGCTTTACGACCACGATGACGACACCGTGGCGAAGCTGCTTGCCGCAGTGCATGACGCCTTGCCACCGGCGGGTCGATTGATCATCTCGGAGCCGATGTCGGGCGGCGCAGCGCCCGATCGCGCCACCGATGTGTACTTTGCAATTTACACAATGGCGATGCAAACGGGTCGTGTGCGGAGTGCAGTTGAAATCACGGCACTGCTGGCCGCGGCTGGTTTTGTAAACATCTCATATAAAAAGGGATTTCGTCCTTTTGTGACCTCTGTTGTCACGGCCGAACGTGCTTTGGCGTAAAGAGTCTTGCCGCAAAGTGTCTATTTTGTTTGACAGTTTAAGTTGTAAGTTTAAAGTGACAGATAGGAGGGGCGTCGGGAAGAATCCACCAACGGATTTACCAAAGACGTCGCAGGGAATGACCATGATTAGCCGCGCTGTCATCATGTCTGGACCAAAGAACCTGGCTCTTGGGCAGGTCACTCTGACGCCACCTGGTGTCGCGGATGTTGTGGTCAAAGTGGCGCATTCTGGAATTTCGACGGGAACGGAAAAGCTGTTCTGGTCAGGCACGATGCCGCCCTTTCCGGGGATGGGCTATCCATTGGTGCCTGGATACGAGGCGGCGGGCGAGGTTGTCGAGGCGGGGCCCGACTCGGGTTTGCGCGTCGGTGATCACGTGTTTGTGCCGGGGGCTACGTGTTTTGAGGCCAATCAGGATGGCCCCGTGCGCGGCCTTTTCGGAGCGGCATCACAGCTTCTTATTACGGCGGGTTCGCGGGTGACACGGATCGATCCGGGCTTTGGCGCGCAGGGGGCTTTGCTGGCGCTGGCGGCGACCGCGCGGCATGCGCTGGCGGGTTTTGACCGCGCGCTGCCTGATCTGATTGTCGGCCATGGCGTCTTGGGGCGGCTCTTGGCGCGACTAACGATTGCAGCCGGTGCGCCCGCGCCGACGGTTTGGGAGGCAAATCCTGCCCGCCACACGGGCGCTGTCGGTTACGACGTCATCCTGCCTGAAGCCGACACGCGCCGCGACTACAAAGCGATTTATGATGCTTCGGGGGCAGCGGATTTGCTCAACAGCCTGATTGGCCGCATCGCCAAGGGCGGCGAGATTGTGCTGGCCGGGTTCTACACCGCGCCGATTTCCTTCGCCTTTCCGCCCGCTTTCATGAAAGAGGCGCGGCTGCGCATCGCGGCTGAATGGGCGGCAGAAGATCTGATTGCGACCCGGCAACTGGTCGAATCGGGCGCCTTGTCGCTCGACGGATTGATCACCCACAGCCAGCGGGCATGTGAGGCGACCGAGGCTTATGAGACCGCTTTCACCAACCCCGACTGTTTGAAAATGATCCTCGACTGGAGGGGCCACGCATGACGCTCGACATCCCAAATCTCAAAGATTTTGACGCCCGCCTTCGCGACGAGGCCAACCAGCCGACGCTGGAGGTGCCGCAGGGCGAGCCGACCAAAAAGACGCAAATCATCGCGATCTACGGCAAGGGCGGTATCGGCAAATCCTTCACCCTCGCCAACCTCAGCCACATGATGGCCGAGATGGGCAAGCGCGTGCTGCTGATCGGCTGCGATCCGAAGTCTGATACCACCAGCCTGCTGTTCGGCGGCAAGGCCTGCCCGACCATCATTGAAACCTCGACGAGGAAAAAGCTCGCGGGCGAGGAGGTCAAGATCGGCGATGTCTGCTTCAAGCGCGGCGGCGTCTTTGCAATGGAGCTGGGCGGCCCCGAGGTCGGGCGCGGCTGCGGCGGGCGTGGCATCATCCACGGTTTTGAATTGCTTGAGAAACTGGGCTTTCACGACTGGGATTTTGACTATGTGCTGCTCGACTTTCTGGGCGACGTGGTCTGCGGCGGCTTTGGCCTGCCGATCGCCCGCGACATGGCGCAAAAGGTCATTCTGGTCGCCTCAAACGATCTGCAAAGCCTTTATGTCGCCAACAACGTCTGCTCGGCGGTGGAATATTTCCGCAGGCTGGGCGGCAATGTCGGCATCGCGGGGCTGGTGATCAACAAGGATGACGGCACGGGCGAGGCGGCGGCCTTTGCCACATCGGTCGGTATTCCGGTGCTTGCCGCGATCCCTCAAGACGATGATCTGCGCAGGAAAAGCGCGAATTATCAGATTGTTGGCAGCTATGACAGCCAATGGGGCCCGATGTTTGCAGGTCTTGCCGAGGCGGTGGCCTTTGCGCCGCCCGTGCGTCCTGCACCGCTGACCCAGGATGGTTTGTTGGCACTGTTCTCGGCCGAGGCGACAGGGGCCGATTTTGTGCTGACTCCGGCCACTGATGCCGACATGCGTGGCAAGAACGCGGTCGAAAAGAAATCTCTGGAAGTGGTCTACGACAATGTTTGATCTTGAAACCTTGTCCAAACTGGAAGTCGCCTTGCAGCGCATCACCGGAAAGACCGGCAGATGAGCGAGATCGGCTATGACAGCGCCAAAGATACACCTCTGACGCCGGTGCAGACACAAGATCTGCCCGAACCGGTGGCCGCTGCGGTGGATGGGATGGGCTGTCATGCTGGTGCCGAGACACTGCAGGCGGCGGCGCGCGCGGCGGGCAACTCTGAGCTGTTGGACCAATATGCGCGCGATTATCCGCAAGGCCCGCACGACAAGCCGCAAAGCATGTGTCCAGCCTTTGGCTCGTTGCGTGTGGGGCTGCGGATGCGGCGGGTGGCGACGGTGCTTTCTGGTTCGGCCTGCTGCGTTTACGGCCTGACCTTTGTCAGCCACTTTTATGGCGCGCGCCGCTCGGTCGGCTATGTGCCGTTCAATTCGGAATCTTTGGTCACGGGCAAGCTGTTTGAGGACATCCGCGACGCGGTGCACGAGCTTGCCGACCCCGAGCGCAACGATGCGATCGTGGTGACAAACCTGTGCGTGCCCACGGCTTCGGGTGTTCCGCTGAAGCTGTTACCAAGCGAAATCAATGGGGTGCGGATTGTTGGCATTGATGTGCCCGGTTTTGGTATCCCGACCCACGCTGAGGCCAAGGACGTGCTGGCCGGGGCGATGCTGAAATATGCACGCGCTGAAGTTGAGGCAGGGCCGGTGCAGGCTCCGACGTCGGGGCGTGCCGATCGCCCGACTGTTGCCTTGCTGGGCGAGATGTTTCCGGCCGATCCGATGATGCTGGGTGCGCTGCTGGCCCCACTTGGGTTGGCTGCGGGGCCAGTGGTGCCCTGCCGCGAATGGCGCGAGCTTTATGCCGCGTTGGATTGCGGCGTGGTGGCGGCGATCCATCCGTTTTACACCGCCGCCGTGCGCGAATTTCAAGCCGCTGGGCGCAAGGTGGTTGGCTCTGCGCCCGTGGGCGTCGATGGCACGGCCGCGTGGCTGGCCGCGATTGGAGAGGCGTATGGCGTTGATCCTGAACGGGTTTCTGCCGCGCAGAATGCCTTTTTGCCGGTGATCAAAGCTGCCCTGTCAGAGCATCCGATCAAGGGGACGATCACGCTGTCGGGCTATGAAGGCTCAGAGCTTTTGGTGGCGCGACTGCTGATCGAAAGCGGCGCGAATGTGCCCTATGTCGGCACCGCTTGCCCGAAAACCCCGTGGAGCGCGCCCGATCTCGAATGGCTTGAATCCCGTGGCGTCAAGGTCAAGTTCCGCGCCAGTCTCGAGGACGACTGCGCCGCGATGGAGGCGCTCCGCCCCGATCTGGCTGTCGGCACGACCCCGCTGGTGCAAAAGGCAAAAGAGCTCGCGATTCCAGCGCTTTACTTCACCAACCTGATCTCTGCGCGCCCCTTGATGGGGCCTGCAGGCGCGGGGTCTTTGGGGCAAGTGGTCAATGCGGCTATGGCCGGGCGCACCCGGATGGAAGGCATGAAAACCTTTTTCGACGGCGTAGGCAAAGGCGATACCGCGGGCATCTGGGAGGGCGCGCCGAACCTGCGGCCCGACTTCCGAGCGCTGCATCAAAAGAAGCTCGACCGCGCCGCCAAGGCGGCCAAAGCCGAGGAGATGATCTGATGCTGATCCAGGATCATGATCGCGCTGGCGGCTATTGGGGGGCGGTTTACGCCTTTTGCGCGGTAAAAGGTTTGCAGGTGGTCATCGACGGACCCGTGGGCTGCGAAAACCTGCCGGTGACCTCGGTGTTGCATTATACCGATGCACTGCCGCCGCATGAATTGCCGATTGTCGTCACGGGTCTGGGCGAAGAGGAGCTGGGTCGCGATGGCACCGAGGGTGCGATGCGGCGGGCGTGGAAAACGCTTGATCCCGCGCTGCCCGCAGTGGTGGTGACAGGTTCGATTGCCGAGATGATCGGTGGTGGTGTCACGCCGATGGGCACCAATATCCAACGCTTTTTGCCGCGCACCATCGACGAGGATCAATGGCAGACCGCTGACCGCGCGATGACCTGGATCTTTACCGAATTCGGGATGACCAAGGGTCGGATGCCGCCAGAGACGCCCCGCGCCGAAGGCAGCCGCCCGCGCGTCAACATCCTGGGGCCGATGTATGGCGTGTTCAACATGGCGTCGGATCTGCACGAAATCCGCCGCTTGGTCGAGGGCATCGGGGCAGAGGTCAATATGGTGCTGCCCTTGGGCGCGCATGTGGCCGAGATGCGCAATCTGGTGAATTCTGACGCCAATATCGTGATGTACCGCGAATTTGGTCGCGGGTTGGCCGAGGTGCTGGGCAAACCCTACCTGCAAGCGCCATTTGGGCTGGAAAGCACCACGGCTTTTCTGCGCACATTGGGCGAGTTGTTGGGGCTGGACCCCGAGCCGTTTATCGAACGGGAAAAGCATTCCACGCTCAAGCCCGTGTGGGATCTGTGGCGCTCGGTTACTCAGGATTTCTTTGCGACCGCCTCGTTCGGCATCGTGGCGAGCGAAACCTACGCGCGCGGAATCCGGCATTATCTGGAGACCGATCTGGGCCTGCCTTGCGCCTTTGCCATTGCCCGTATTCCGGGCAAAAAGACCAACAACGAGGCTGTGCGTGCGCTGTTGAAACAGCACCGCCCCTTGGTTGTTATGGGCTCGATCAATGAAAAGATGTATCTGGCCGAGCTGAAAGGCGGCTTTGGCCCCGCGCCAAGCTTTATTCCCGCCTCGTTCCCCGGTGCTGCGATCCGGCGCGCGATTGGCACGCCGATGATGGGCTATTCCGGCGCGGTCTGGGTGTTGCAAGAGGTCTGCAACAGCCTGTTTGATGCGTTGTTTCACATTCTGCCGCTGGGCAGCGAGATGGATGCGGCCGAGGCCACACCAACGACACTGCGCCGCGACTTCCCTTGGGATGTCGATGCGCAGGCGGCTCTGGACCGCATCGTTAATACGCACCCGATCCTCACACGGATTTCTGCGGCGCGCGCCCTGCGCGACGCGGCCGAAAAGGCGGCGCTGGAAGCTGGCGCCGAACGGGTGGTTCGCGAAACCGTGGAGGCTTTGCCGGGGGCAAGACTTTCGCAAAACGAGGGAGAAAGACCATGAGCGACTATTCCGTCAACGGGGCATTGCACCAGACAAAGAAGGTGACGCGGCTCGAGTTCTGCATCTACTTCGCGCTGATCTTCAGCCTTGCGCTGCCGTTTCACCTGATCCGCTGGACCTATCAGGCGCTGCGCTTTGGCAAGATGCCACGGCTGAGCCCGTTGGCGCGGGCGTGGAAGGACGGGCAGGCGGTGACGCCCATGATTTTCCGCGGCTAACCGCGATTGCAAATTCGCTTCCGTCGTTTGGCGGGGGCGAAACATCGGAGGGGCATTCCGCCCACCGAGGCCCGGCCGCAGGGAATGCGGCGTCAGTCCGACTATCCGGAGGATACCATGGCTGATAAATCCGACCTGTCCTTCACAGGTCTAACCGACCAGCAGGCGCAAGAGTTGCACTCGGTCTATATGAGCGGGCTTTGGTTGTTTGTGACCATCGCCGTTGTCGCTCATTTGGCTGTGTACATCTGGCGTCCGTGGTTCTGAGGGGGAAATAGAGATGAGCAAGTTCTACAAGATCTGGCTGATTTTCGATCCCCGGCGTGTCTTTGTGGCGCAGGGCGTGTTCCTGTTCCTCTTGGCCGTGATGATCCACCTCGTCCTGCTGTCCAACCCCGCTTACAACTGGTTTGACATTGCAGCGGCAAAGCATGGCTACCTGCCTGCTGCTGCGGCACCTGCAAACTAAAGCGGACTACTCTTGGTGCGGGCGATGATCGTCGCCCGCGCCAGATCACCCGACCTTATAAGAACACCGACGGTCCCGCCGCGCCCATACGCGGATTTCGGTTGACCCGTCCATTGACGGAGAGGGAAGCATGGCACTGCTCAGCTTCGAACGGAAATATCGCGTGCCTGGCGGTACGCTTGTCGGCGGGAACCTTTTCGACTTTTGGGTCGGTCCGTTCTATGTCGGCTTCTTTGGCGTCACGACCTTTTTCTTTGCCGCACTCGGCACGATGCTGATCCTGTACGGCGCGGCAATGGGTCCGACATGGAACCCCTGGCTGATCTCGATCACGCCCCCACCAGTGGAAACCGGTCTGGCGTTTGCCCCGCTGTTGCACGGCGGGCTTTGGCAGATCATCACCTTTTGTGCGATCGGCGCCTTTGTCAGCTGGGCGCTGCGCGAGGTCGAAATTTGCCGCAAACTGGGCATCGGGCTGCATGTGCCCTTTGCCTTCAGCGTGGCGATCTTTGCCTATGTCACGCTGACGGTGATCCGGCCGATCCTGATGGGGGCTTGGGGTTATGCGTTTCCTTATGGCATCTTCAGCCATCTCGATTGGGTGTCCAACACCGGCTACACTTATGGCAATTTCCACTACAACCCCGTGCATATGCTTGCGGTCAGTTTCTTCTTTACCACCGCCTTTGCGCTCTCGTTGCATGGTGGCCTGATCCTGTCGGCGGCCAATCCCGGCAAGGGCAAGGTGATGAAGACACCCGATCACGAAGACACCTTCTTTCGCGATCTGATCGGCTATTCGGTCGGCACGCTGGGCATTCACCGTCTTGGCCTTCTCCTGGCACTGAACGCAGGGTTTTGGAGCGCGATCTGCATCATGATCTCGGGCACGATCTGGTTCGACCAATGGGTTGATTGGTGGAACTGGTGGCTGAACCTGCCGATCTGGGCCAATGTTCATGGAGGCATCAATGGCTGAGTATCAGAACATCTTTACCCAAGTTCAGGTTTCTGCGGCGCCCGAGATGGGCATGGTCGAGGACGTCGATCTTGGCAACCGGACCAAGGGCGCGGGCTTTTCCACCCTGCTGGGCTGGTTTGGCAACGCGCAGTTGGGGCCGATCTATCTGGGCACCTTTGGGGTCATCAGTCTGGCCTGCGGCGCGATCTGGTTCATGATCATCGGCTTTTGGTTCTGGCATCTTGCGGGCTTTAATCCGGCGGTGTTTGTGCGCGATCTGTTTTGGATGGCGCTCGAGCCGCCAGCACCCGAATGGGGCCTGCGCATCCCGCCGATGATGCAGGGGGGCTTGTTCCTTGTCGCGGGTTTCTTCTTTCTGGTGTCGCTCTGGTCGTGGTGGATCCGCACCTACCTGCGGGCCGAAGCACTGGGCATGGGCAAACACGTGTCTTGGGCCTTTGCTGCGGCGCTTTGGCTGGTCATGGTGCTGGGTCTGATCCGCCCTGTGCTGATGGGGCGCTGGTCCGAGGCCGTGCCCTATGGGATCTTTCCCCATCTCGATTGGACCAATCTCTTCAGCCTGACCTATGGCAATCTGTTCTATAACCCCTTCCACGCGCTCAGCATTGCCTTCCTTTACGGCTCGGCGCTGCTGTTTGCGATGCACGGGGCGACCATTCTGTCGGTCACCCGTCTGGGCGGCGATCGCGAGTTGGAGCAGATCGTTGACCGGGGCACCGCCTCGGAACGCGCGGCGCTGTTCTGGCGCTGGACCATGGGATTTAACGCCACGATGGAGGGTATTCACCGCTGGGCCTGGTGGTTTGCGGTGCTGGTTCCGATCTGTGGCGGCATTGGTATCCTGCTGACCGGAACTGTGGTTGATAACTGGTATGTCTGGGCGCAAGACCACGGCTATGCGCCGCTGAATTGAGCCGAACCGCTGAGAGGAGCGATCATGTCTGACGAACATATATTTGCAGATGAAAGCCCTGTGGTGCGCATGCGCGTCTGGGCCTTGGGGCAGATGATCTGGGGGGCCTTTCTTGCAGGGGTGGTCCTTGCCGCGATCGGGGCCGTGCTGGCCGCGATCTGGATCGTCTCGCAGCTTTTGCCCGAGCAAAGCAAACAGGCGCCTTCCCCATACGGGGCGATGGATCAGATCGAGATCGTTCAAACCGTTTGATGAACCTTCGGTCCGGGCGGGGTCATCCCGCCCGCGCCGCAACGACGTTCGGGTCAAATGCCG
>JAHEBX010000020.1 GCA_024642045.1 Pseudorhodobacter sp.
GCGTGGTGACGCCGATCTTTGCCGATGAAGCGATCACGCTGGCGAAGTTTGAACACGGCTCGGACGCGAGCTTTGATCGCGCCCCGAACTGGCTTTACAATGGGATGGCCGAAGGCTTTGCAGGCAACGCCGCGCGGATGGCGATTGCGGGCGACAATCCGATGCTGTTGGCAGCCCAAGACCCCGCACGCGTGGCGCAACTGGGCAAGGCCAATTCGCTGGCGGCCAAGCCTGCGATGACAGCGATCACAAATTTCGACATCAACTGGTCGATCTGCGCCTATCCGGGCGAGGCTTGGGCGCGGCAGATGTTTCCGGAGATGGCCGCTGATGCGGCGGTAGCGAAGTTGGCGGAGGCGATTTTTGAGGCCTCGCGAATCAACGAGGCCGATCCGGTGGCCGCATGGGGCGCGCATAACGCAGCCCTGCTGGCGCGGCGCAACTGGTTGAATGTGCACCGTTTTGCCGCCCTGCACTTCACCGGGCCCGGCACCGATCTGACCGTGGGTCTGGCAGAGGGGCATGAGTGGATGGGCGGCGCCTCGCCTGCCAAGAACGGGGTGATCTGCAACCCGAATATCCCGTCGGAAGAGGTGTTCACCACCCCGCACGCGCTGCGGGTCGAAGGCGTGGTGGCCGCGACCAAACCGCTGGCGCATCAGGGCAGCCTGATCGAAAACATCGCCGTGCGGTTTGAAGCGGGCCGGATTGTCGAGGCACATGCCACCAAGGGCGAGTCGGTGCTGCAAAAGCTGATCGACAGCGACGAGGGCGCGCGCCGTCTGGGCGAAGTGGCGCTGGTGCCGCATGGCTCGCCGATTTCGGCCAGCGGTTTGTTGTTTTACAACACGCTGTTTGATGAGAACGCAGCCTGCCATATCGCGCTGGGTCAATGCTATTCCAAGTGCTTTGTCGGCGGCGCGGATTTATCGCCCGATCAGATCAAGGCGCAGGGCGGTAACAGCAGTATCATCCATGTGGACTGGATGATCGGGTCGGGTCAGGTCGATATTGATGGCATCCTGGCGGATGGCAGCAAGGTGCCCGTGTTCCGCAAGGGCGAATGGGCCTGATTACTTGCGCTGAATGGTTTCCAGATACTGCGCCAAGGCCACAAGACGGATTGGCGTTGGCGTCTCGATGCCGTCTCCGCCATCGAAAGGCACCATCTCGCCCTGCATGAGGGGCGAGAAATCCGGCATGACGCCGTCACCTTTCTTGCCCGTATAGCCCCAGATCTGCGCCATCACGCGGGTGGTCGGAAAGGCCCCGTGATTGCGGGCGGCAAGGCGGGTCAGATCAGCCGGCTTTTTAGCAAGACCTGAGGCAGCGGGTCCGTCGCCCTTGCCCCCTGCCCCGTGACACCCCGCACAATAGTCGGCAAAATCCATCGCTGGCGTGGTGTTGGCTTCTTTTGGACCGAAGGGCACGCAGGCTGTCAGGCCAAGTGCTGCCGCCAGAATCAAAACGCGCATGGAAAACTCCCTTTTAATGCAGAGTATCGGACAGGGGGCAGTGCGCCTTGATACAGATCAGGCTGTCACGACGCGACCTTTGTCCAAGCGTACCTTGCGATCCATCCGCGCGGCAAGCTCTAGGTTATGTGTCGCGATCAGGGCGGCAAGGCCAGTATCGCGCACCAGCTTCATCAGGGCCGAAAAGACTTGCTCCGAGGTTTCGGGGTCAAGGTTGCCCGTGGGCTCGTCGGCCAGCAGAAGTTTCGGCTTATTGGCCAGCGCGCGGCAAAAGGCGACGCGCTGTTGCTGCCCCCCTGACAGGGCTGCGGGGCGGTGACTGGCCCGGTCGGCGACACCGACATGATCCAAAAGCTCCATCGCATGGGCCGTAGCCTCGGCATCAGTGACACCATTGGCCAACTGCGGGATCACGATGTTTTCCAACGCAGTGAACTCGGGCAACAGGTGGTGGAACTGATAGATAAAGCCCACGTCATTGCGCCGCGCGGCAGTGCGGGCGCGATCCCCAAGGCCAACCATATTGATGCCGCCCAAAGCCACCGAGCCCTCGTCAGGCGTGTCGAGCAGCCCCGCGATGTGCAAAAGCGTTGATTTGCCGGCCCCCGAGGGCGCGACCAGCGCCACCACTTCGCCAACCTTTACCTCTAGCGTGGCACCGCTCAGCACATTCACCTCTGACGGCAGGCCAAGGTTGTAAGACTTCTCGATCCCGGCGAGTTCAAGGGCGAAATTACTCATAGCGCAGCGCCTCGACAGGGTTCATCCGCGCCGCACGGCGGGCCGGAAAGATGGTAACGATGAACGACAGGCCAAGTGACAGGGAAACCGCCGACAGCACGTCATGCAGGCGCAGTTTCGCAGGCAGAGCATAGATGTGGCGCAAGTCCGGATCCCACACCCCGCCCCCGGCAAGGTAGTTTACAAAGGCGTAGATCGGGTCGATGTAGATTGCGAAAAGGCATCCCAGCAGCACCCCCATTGCCGTGCCAACCACTCCCGTAAAGGCACCGCAAATAAAGAATATCCGCAGAATCGAGCCTTCACTCAGCCCCATGGTGCGCAAAATGCCAATGTCGCGGCCCTTATTCTTTACCAGCATGATCAAGCCCGAAACGATGTTCATCGCCGCAATCAGCACAAGGATCGACATGATGATGAACATCACGTTGTCCTCCATATCCAACGCCCGCAAAAAGCCGCCCGCCGAGTCGCGCCAAGTCCAAAGCAGCGCATCCTCGCCCCCCGCCTGCATCAGCGGGATGGCGTAATCGTCGATCTGCTCAGGGTTATTGACCATCACGTCGATCTCATCCGCAAAACCTTCGCGGTTGAAAAACGATTGCGCTTCGGCAAAGGGCATATAGATGCGGGTCTTGTCCACATCGGGGCCGGCGGTAAACACATAGACGACGGTATAGGCATTGACGCGAGGGCTTGAGCCAAACGCCGTCTTGACGCCCGAGGGCGCCACAACACGGATGCGGTCGCCCACCGTCACGCCAAGCTCACGCGCAATGCCCGACCCGATGGCGACGCCAGTCTCGTATTCGTCGATATTGCCATAGGCATCCGCACCGATACCCACGCGCGGAATCGCCTTGAGGTCGTTGATCCGCATGCCATAGACCTCGGCACCTGTGGTGCCTTGGGTCGAGGTGACCATAACCTGCCCCCGCACAACCGGGGCTGCCGTTTTGACCCCCGCAATCGACGTCATCTTTTGTGCGATGGCGTCAAAATCGGCAAAGCCCTTGACCGATTGCCCGTCAGCATTGACACGGCTCGTCGAATAGACAGTGACGTGCGCGTTCGACCCAAGAATTGTATCGACAAATTCAGCGCGAAAGCCCGAGCGCACCGCCAGCGTGGCGATCAGCGCGAACACCGCCAGAGTGATGCCAACAAGGCTGATCCATGTCATCACCGACACGCCACCCTCGGCGCGTTTGGCACGCAGATAGCGCCATGCGATCATGAATTCAAAGCGCGAAAACGGTTTGGTCGTTGCCAAGGTGCTGCTCTTTCATTTTCGGTGCAAATTGCATCCTTCAAGGGGCAGCGTCAAGGAACGGTTCTGTGACGCGGGCTTACAGCTCGGTTTCACCGGCATCCGGTGTCTGCGCCTGCATCTCCTGCGGCGTCTTGTGGCGCAGCAGAATATCGCCGTTGGGAAGGCGTTCGGGCAGATGATAGTCGTTGATATTGCCCATCATCGTGAGCAATTCCAGCAGCTGCGGCTTGGCCGCCTCCAGCGCATCGGTCATGTCCTTGAGTGCCGGTTCCACCTGCGAGGCCATGCCGCGCAGCAACAGCTTTGCGCCTTCTCGCAACAACGAGAACCCTTCATCCACGTCATCTTGCGGCGCGGTTTGGGCGGCGAGCGGGCTTGTGGCCAAGATCAGGGCAAATGCGAGGGCTTTCATGCAGCAAGCCTATCCAAAAAGCCGCAAAATTACAATCAAAGCTCCAGATCGAGGGTTACCGGAAAGTGGTCCGAGGCGGAAAGCAGCGCATCAGCAAGGTCTGGCACCGCCGTGACGGCAGGGTCATTAAACGGGTGCCAGATGCGCCAATCGGGCTTGGCGGCGACCAGATCGGGCGAGATCATGATGAAATCCAGCAGCGCCTCGAAGTAGTGCTTGCGCTGAGGTTGCCAAAAGCGCGCGGTGGTGGGCGTCAGACCAAGCGTCTGGGTCAGCGCCAGCACGGCATGGGGATCGTAGAGGCGTTGATGAGCGGGGCGATTGGTGCCGATCACAATCTCTACGCCCGAATGACCAAAGAGCTTTTCGTATTCATCCAAGCCCGGACCATCGTTGAAATCCCCCATCACGATCAGGCTATCGCCCGCCTCTAACTGGCGGTCGATCCGCGCGCGCAGCCACAGGCATTCGGCCAATTGCTTGCGACGATTCTCGATCGAGATGCGGGTGAATTCCTTTTCCGAACCTGCGCCATGTGGCGCCTTTGATTTGGCATGCACACCGATCAACCTCAGCGCGTGGCCCGCGGTCGTGGTCACAGCCAGCTCTAACGGCGGTTTGGAAAAGCGCACAAGATCTTCGTCGCCATCGCCATTCAGATCCACCCGTAGCTGGCTGTCAAACCGCGGCGCCCCCGGTGCACCATGGCTTGGGGCGGGCTCGCCTTGGGGGTCATGCACGACGCTGAGCGCATCCGGGTCGTAAAGCAGCGCGATTTCCTGTTCGGTTTCAGAAGCAAAGCCGATCACTGCGCGGCGCGCGCGCAGGCTGTTCGCAGCCGCAAAGGTTTCAAGCGCCGTCACGGTCGAGCGTTTGCCATTGGTGTCGGGCGCCTCGATCACCATGACCGCACAGGCATCCATCGCGCGAAATACGGTGCCAAGGGCTGCGAGTTGCTGACGCCGCGTGGTCTTGTATCGCGCCGAAAGCTCGTTATCCACCAGCATCCGGCCCGCGTCGTCAAACAGCGCGTTGAACCATTCGGTGTTATAGGATGCCAGCCGCATCAGGCCGCGACACGCGACTGGATTTCCTGCCAGGCCGCGTTGATCGCGATCAGCCGGCGTTCGGCCAGCTTGACGGCCTCGGCGGGCACCCCGCGCGCGATCATACGGTCGGGATGACTTTGCTTGACCGCCTCGCGCCAGGCTTTTCGGGCCGCTTCAAGGTCGGCGTTCGGCGGAATGCCCAGCACATCAAATGGGTCACGCGGCGCGCCCTCGACAAAACGGCCTCGCAACACGCGAAAGCAGCGCTCGTCCAGACCGAAAATTCGTGCCACCTCGGCCAGAAACGCATCTTCGGCCGGATGATAGCGCCCGTCGGCCATCGCAATCTGAAACAGGCCTTCCAGAATATCGACCAGCAGATTGCGGTCATCGGCACAAAGGGGCTGACCTTCGGTGTTGAACAGCGCCGCAATTTTTCGGGCATAAGCGTCAAAGCCGGCAACGTCCTGACGCGCAAGGTTATAGACGCGCGCGGCATTGGCCTCTTCGCTGCGCTCGATGTGAAAAATACGGCGAAAGGCGGCGACTTCGTCGCGGGTGACTTCGCCGTCAGCCTTGGCCATCTTCGCGCCCAAAGCGATCACGCCGATGGTGAAACCGATGGAACGTTCGGGGATCGGTTCACTGCGCAAGCGGTCAAAGACAGCCGTCAACCCCTCGCCCGAAGTGAGCGCGGCAATGGCCTCGGAAATGCGGGTCCAGATCGACATGGGGTCAGGATACCGCAGCCGCACGCGATTGTCAGGTCAGGATTTTCTGCATCAGCACAAGGTCATGATAGCGGCCGAACTTATAGCCAACCTGTGGCAAGAGCCCAACCCGCTCATAGCCTAGCACATTGTGAAAGCTGATGCTTTTCGTGTTATCGGCGGTGATTGCGGCGACCATCACATGTGCACCTGCCGCTGCTGCATGCGCCTCGACCGCTGCCATCAGGGCGCGACCAAGCCCTTTACCCTGTCCCGCCAAGGCAAGTGCAACAGAATGCTCCATTGTGCGCACATAGCCCGGCGAGGGACGAAACTGCGCGTAGGTGGCATAGCCCACAACACCGCCCAAATCGGCCACGAAAACCTCATGCCCCAGCGCGCGGCGATCTTCGATCATCATCAGCACATCTGCCTCGGTCTTTTCAACCGAAGTGACGGTGATCGTGGTTTCGCGCACCACCTGATTGATAATCGCAGTGACAGCGGGCACGTCGGCAAGCGTGGCGGCACGGATCATTCCAGCACGCGGCGGCCCGAGGGGGTGTCAAAACTTGCGCGCATGGCCTGGGCGCCCTGAACAAAATGAACGCGCGGATCGTTGATCAATGGCGCAAGCGTTTTGGCCAGCGCACCGGCCCGCGGGTGGGCGATGTCAAGGCGGGTCAGGCGGATACCCGCCTCGGGCAGCGCGCGGGCGGGATGCAGCGCGCCCTGCCATTGGATCAGCGCAGGGAAAGCGCCGCCAAAGGGCAGCTTGCCATCGGCGGGCACCGCCATCTGCCAGCGATAGTCACCCCGCTGCAAACTGACCGGAACACCCGTCCCCGGCGGACAAAGAGCCAGCGCCTCGGTTAGATTTTCACAACCTGCGACCCAGTTTGTCAGCCGCGGCATGCCCGAAAAATTGTCCAAATCGAACCAACGCGGCCAATTTGGCACAGGCAGTGCAGGATCGGCTGCGATCACTTCCAGATACAGATCGCCGAGGCCCAACAGCCGATTATGCGTCGCCATATGCGGGTGTTGGCCACCGCCCGCAAGGGCTACCCCCAGGGCAGCCTCGACCGACTCAACCCCCTCGGCGAGCGTCTGAGCCGAAACCGCGATGTGATCGAACCGCAGGATCACCGCAGATCACCGATCAGCGTCTCGGCCTTCATCGAGGACACAAGGCTGGTAAAGCGCGCCTGTGCCACCTCGCCAAACAGCGCAGCGCCATTCTTGGTCAGCTGCAATTCCAGCAGATTGGCCTCGGGGTTCCAGACCAGTCTCGCCACATCCGAAGGGTCAGAAACCGCAAACATCGCGCCAAATCGCATGGCCTTGCCAAGGATCTCGGCGTCGCGTTGCTCGGCCTCGGTCAAGAGCTGAAACAGCGGCTCTAACCGCGAACCGGAGCGCGAATTCTTATAACGGTGCAGCAGCGCAAGGCCCAGGAACACCCGGCCCGGATGGTCAAGCCCGCCAAGATTGGCGCGGGTGACGTTGTCAAAGCAAGCCTCGGCGCGGTAGTCGGGGTGGGTGCGCCAAGTTGTATCGTGCAACAGACAGGCGGCCTTGATCAGGCGGATGCGCTCGGGTGTTGCTTCGGCAAACAGGGGCAGCAGAAATTCATACAGTTTTTTGCCAAAGCCCGGAATGCGCGACATGGTCTTTTCAGCAGACCGGGCGGCTTCGATCAGCGGGTCGCGCGCCCGAAGGCGCTTGGGCATCTGCTCATACAGCAGACCTTCGCGGATACCATAGGACGAGACGTCAATCTCCGAAGGCTTGAACACCGTGACCAGTTCGCGCAGCACCTCACAAGCCAGCGGCACCAGTTCCATCCGCGCGTTCGATGTGCCAGTGCGGGTGCGCAATTCCTCCAGATCGGATTTCTCAAGCCAATCAAGTGTTTGCAGAAGGTCTGTCGGCATCATGCGGTATTCATGCAGCACTGTCATCGGGTAGTTGCGCCGCTCCATATCCAGCCGCGCGATCACCCGCCACGAGCCACCCACCAGATAAATGCGCTCGCCTTCGGATTTCAGCTGCGCCTGACAGTCGGCCAGAACCTGATCGATATGCGCCGCGCGCTTCTTTGCGCTGTCCGAGATGCGGGCCAGACGGAAGGGGCCAAGCTGGGTCGAAACACGCGTGCCGACCTGACCGTCGCCGATCTGTGCCAGTTCCATCGAGTTGCCGCCGATGTCACAGACGATCCCCTTGGCCTCGGGCCAGCCAAGCAACACGCCTTGCGCCGACAACCGGGCCTCTTCGGGGCCATCGACCACCCACAGCCGCAGACCCGTTTCGCGCAGCACTTCGGCCTGAAAATCGGGACCATCCTCAGCATCGCGCGCAGCGGCCGTCGCCACCACGGTCAGCGGGCCAATGCCCATGCCCTTGGCCAACAAGGCAAATCGCCGCAAGGCTGCGACCGCGCGCACGCGCCCTTCGGGGTTAAGCTTGCCCGTTTCCGCAAGCCCTTTGCCAAGACCACACATCAGCTTTTCGTTAAAGAAATAGGCAGGCGAGCGGGCTGCGCCGTCAAAAACCACCATACGAACCGAGTTAGAGCCAACGTCGACCACGCCCACGCGGCTGAGCGCGCGCGCGGATGGGTCGTCGAACAGCGGCTTCCCGAAGGGTCCGTTGTCGTCGTCGATATCATGTTTGCTCATCGGTCTTCCGTTATGCCAGTTTCTGCACGTCTTTTGCGCCAGCCGTTCCACGCCCCGAGAGCGAGGGATTCTCCATAAAGAAACGGTGACAGTTGAAGGCCTGCCCGTCCAGAGGTGTCAGGTCGCGTTTGTAGCTTCCCGAGGGTTGCAAGACCCAAGATTGCGCCTCATCCGCCAGATTGGCCGCCATGATCTGCCCGACAATCTGCGCCTTGACGGTTGCGTTGTGGATCTCGACCAAGGTTTCGACACGGCGGGTCAGGTTGCGCCCCATCCAGTCGGCGGAAGAGATGAACACCCGCGCACCACTCGATGGCAGGCCCGCACCATTGCCAAAGCACACGATGCGGCTGTGTTCCAAAAACCGTCCAACAATGGATTTGACGCGGATGTTTTCGGACAGGCCTTTGATGCCCGGCCGCAGTCCACAGATGCCCCGGATCACCAGGCTGATTTTCACCCCCGCTTGGCTGGCGCCGTAGAGCGCGTCGATAACATCGGGGTCGATGACCGAATTCATCTTGGCCCAAATCTCGGCAGGACGGCCTGCGCGGGCGTGATCGGCCTCGGCCCCGATCATCGCGATCAGGCTGGATTTGAGCGAGATCGGCGAGATGGCAAGGTTTTCAAGCCCTTGCGGCTGCACATAGCCCGAGAGGTAGTTGAACACCCGCGTTGCATCGCGCCCAAGTGCGGGATCGCAGGTGAAAAACGACAGATCGGTATACACTTTGGCGGTGATCGGGTGGTAATTGCCGGTGCCATAGTGGGTATAAGTGACCAGTTGGTCCCCCTCGCGGCGCACCACGGTCGAAATTTTCGCGTGGGTTTTATAGTGGATAAAGCCGTAAACCACATGCGCGCCCGCGCGTTCCAGGCGGCGTGACTGACGGATATTTGCGGCCTCGTCAAAACGGGCCTTCAGCTCTACCAGGGCCGTAACCGACTTGCCGGCTTCTGCCGCCTCACAGAGCGCGGCGACGATGGGGCTATCCCAAGACGTGCGGTAAAGCGTCTGCTTGATCGCCAGAACATTCGGGTCGCGCGCCGCCTGTTCCAGAAATCTGATCACCAGATCAAAGGTTTCGTAGGGATGGTGCATCAGAATGTCTTTTTGCTTGATCGCCGCAAAAAGATCACCCTCATGGTCCTGGACGCGCTCGGGAACGCGCGGCGTAAAGGGCGGCCAGAGCAGATCGGGGCGCGAGGACAGCACCAGCTCCTTCAGATCCGCCACACCCAACAGTCCGCGCACCTCGACCATCTCGTCACCCGAGACGCCAAGTTCCTGCATGATCAGCTCTTTCAGCTCTGGCGGCGCACCGGACGACAGCTTGAGCCGGATCACCTCGCCACGGCGGCGGCGTTTCAGTGCGGTTTCAAATTCGCGCACAAGGTCTTCGGCCTCGTCCTCGACCTCAAGATCACTGTCGCGCAGCACCCGAAACAGACAGTGGCCACGGTCGGTATAGCCGGGAAACAGCATGTCGAGATGCAAGAGAAGGAGTTCCTCGAGTGGCAAAAACCGCTGCTCGCCATCCTTGGACGGCAGCGGCACAAAACGAGCGATCTGCTGCGGGATCGGCAGCAAAGCCTGCAAGGTGCGCCGGTCGGTTTCGCGTTCGAGTGACAGCGCAAGGCTGAAGCCCGCGTTGGGAATAAACGGAAACGGGTGCGCGGGGTCGATAGCCAAAGGCGAGAGCACAGGAAAGACCTTGTTCAGAAAGTGATCTTCCAGAAATTTCAGATCGCGCCCGGTGAGTTTCGAACGGGTGCACAGCGAAATGCCCTCGGCTTCCATCTGCTTTTTCAGCTTGTTGAACACGGCTTGCTGCGTGTGCATCAACCGGCGCGCATTGGCATGGATCAGCACCAACTGCTCGGCAGCGCTGCGACCATCCTCAGACGGAGTCTGGTTTTTCGCACGCACCAAAGCGCGCAGACCAGCCACACGCACGGTATAGAATTCATCCAGGTTCGTGGCCGAAATCGACAGGAACCGCAGCCGTTCCAACAATGGCACAGCGGGGTTCGAGGCCTCGTCCAGCACCCGCCAGTTAAAGGCCAACCAGCTGAGTTCACGGTTGAAAAAGCGACGTGGGCCGGTGATCTCGGCCTCGGGCAGCTCGACGGGCGTGGGGAAAGGAGCTTTGAGGAAATCGGATTGGGTCATCTTGGGTTCTTCTTTGAGCGTGCAGTGCGTTCATCGAGGGCGAATGTAACGCGCACATGACGGGATCAGTGTTTCACTCGGATGAGTCACTGTCCAGCACTTCGGCGGCCAATGCGCGGGTGATCGGGCGCCCGAGTGCCAGCGCCGTCGCATCCAAAGCCGCCACCAGCGCCCGCGCGGCAGCGATTGAGCGATCCATCCGCTGCACCAGATAGGGGATCAGGTTCGGCGGCACCACAATCTGGCGATCCGCAAACATTTTGACCAGCACCGCAGAGAGCAGCGCATCATCGGGCGGCAGCAGGCTCGCAATCCCCAACGCCTGCATCCGGCTGAGCAGATCCGGCAGTCCCAGCCCCCAATCGCGCGGCGGTGTCGCAGCCGATATAAGCAACCCCTGCCCTGCTGACATATTGTGCAGATGGAACAATGCTTTCTCTGCCCCAGGGTCGCCGCCAATCTGATCAGCATCCTCGACCGCCACAGGTGCCGTGGCAAGCGCAGGCAGATCGGCACCCGCCAGATCGCGCGCGGCAATGATCTGCGCCCCTGCCGCCTCGGCCCAAAGGTGCATAAGGTGGGTTTTGCCCGCGCCTGCGGGGCCGATCAGCACGAGCCTGCCCGATGGCCAGTCGCGCCAACGCGCAATTGCCGCCAAAGCCTCGGCATTGGCGGGCGAGGGGTAGAAATCGGCGCGTCGGTAGGCCGCTTGCGCGGGCAGATCAAAGGCAAGCTGACGACTCACGCCTGTTCCTCGTCATCCGGAATGCGCCCCGCAAGTCCGATGTAGAGCAGGCTGCCTTGATACTGACCGATCGCAAAGCGGATCAGCACGCCCAGCGCGGCGGAAACAGGCACCGCGACCAGCATACCCACAAAGCCAAACAGCGAGCCGAACACCGACAGCGCCAACATGAGCCAAACCGGATGCAGCCCGACCGATTTGCCAACAAGGCGCGGGGTAAGCACGTTGCCTTCCAGAAACTGGCCGACGGCAAAGATCGCGGCCACAATGCCGATCGAAATCCAATTGCCCCAGAATTGAAACAGCGCAAGGCCAATGGCAAGCGTGCCGCCCACCAGCGCGCCCACATAAGGTATAAAGGTGATCGCCCCCGCGACAGCCCCCACGACAAGCCCGAATTGCAATCCAGCCGCCATCAGCGCCACGGCATAATAGGTGCCAAGCGTCAGGCAAACCGTCAATTGGCCCCGCACAAAAGCGCTGAGCGCATCGTTGATTTCAGTGCCAAGACGGCGAATGGTGGGGGCATGGTCGCGGGGCAACATCTGGTCGATCCGGGCGACCATATTGTCCCAATCGAGCAACATGTAGAAAGCGACAACAGGCACCACGACAATGAAAACCAGCGCCGAAATCAGCCCAAGCGCCGAGGAAATCACACCCTGGGCAAGGCTTGCGCCTTTGGCCTGAATCGCGGTGGCGATCTCGGCCAGGCTTTGACGGATGGTCGACGTGCTGTCGGTCAGTTGGGGGAATTTCTCGACCAGAA
This sequence comes from Pseudorhodobacter sp., assembly GCA_024642045.1. Classification (GTDB taxonomy): domain Bacteria; phylum Pseudomonadota; class Alphaproteobacteria; order Rhodobacterales; family Rhodobacteraceae; genus Cypionkella. Next base: position 12,032 of record JAHEBX010000020.1, read on the forward strand.
AGGTCTGAAGGTGCTGCGCAATCTCAGGTGCGGCATTGATCAGCGCGGTGGTCTGCTTGATCAGCGTCGGGATCACTGCGAGCACCACCAGCACCACAATCAACAGAGCGGCCAGCGTGATGATGGTGGTGGCCGACACGCGGCTCAGACCCAGTCTTTCCAGCCGATCCGCGACAGGGTCGAGGAAATAGGCGATGGCCGAGCCGACAATGAACGGCAGCATCACCCCTCCCAGAAACCACAGAATGACAAAAAGCAGGAGCAAGGCCACGCCCCAATACTTTGCCTGTTCCCGCATCGGCAGTGCCATGGCTCACCCTTTATCAACCTTGACCACATATCGCCCCTGAGGGGCTGTCATGCAAGAGGGCGACGGAAAATGCGGTCTTGGGCCCTGTATGTTTTGCGTGCTGCAAACGTGCATTTTGCGTGCCTACACGCATTTATGGCGCGTGCAGCGGCTTGGGCGCGATTTAGGTGTCGGATCAGGTTCGCGCAGGGTTCTTGCCCAGCGCGCGGCAACCCGTTAGGAACGCGTGAACCCTAATCATGAGGCGATCATGCGCGTTTCCCGATACTTTCTGCCCGTTCTGAAAGAAAACCCAGCCGAGGCGCAGATTGTCTCGCACCGCTATATGCTGCGGGCGGGGATGATCAAGCAGCAGGCGGCGGGGATTTACTCGTGGCTGCCGTTGGGCCTGCGGGTGCTCAATCGCATCCAGACAATCGTGAACGAAGAGCAAGTGCGGGCGGGGCATATTCCCTTGCTGATGCCGACCTTGCAGCCAGCCGATCTGTGGCGCGAGAGCGGGCGCTATGACGACTATGGTCAGGAGATGTTGCGGATCAAGGACCGCCAAGACCGCGAGATGCTGTATGGTCCGACAAACGAGGAGATGATCACCGACATCTTTCGCGCGCATGTGACCAGCTATAAGGACCTGCCGCTGACGCTGTATCATATCCAGTGGAAGTTCCGCGACGAGATGCGCCCCCGCTTTGGCGTGATGCGCGGGCGCGAGTTCTTGATGAAGGACGGCTATAACTTTGACGTCGACAAGGCCTCCGCATTGCACGCCTATAACCGCCATATGGTCAGCTATCTGCGCACCTACGAGCGGATGGGGCTGACGGCGATCCCGATGCGGGCGGACAGCGGCCCGATTGGCGGCGATGACACACATGAGTTTCTGGTGCTGGCGGCGACGGGCGAGTCTGAGGTGTTTTTCGATAGCGCAGTGACCGACCTGAAACTTGGCAATCGCGAGGTCGATTACGACAACCGCGATGAGGTGGCCGCTGTTTGCCGCGAGTTCACCACGCTTTATGCGCGCACGGACGAGACGCATGATGCGGCCCTGTTCGACGCCATCCCCGCAGAGCGCCGCAAGGTCGCGCGGGGAATCGAAGTCGGGCAGATCTTTTATTTCGGCACCAAGTATTCCGAAAGCATGGGAGCAACGGTGGTCACCGCCGACGGCTCGAAAGTGCCGGTCGAGATGGGCTCGCATGGCATCGGCGTGAGCCGTCTGCTGGGCGCGATCATCGAGGCGAGCCATGATGACAAGGGCATCATCTGGCCTGAAGGGGTTACCCCCTTCCCGGTTGGTATCGTTAACCTCAAGCAGGGCGATGCGGCTGCAGATGCAGCCTGTGAGGGGCTATATAAGGCGCTCGCGGCCAAGGGGCTTGAGGCGCTTTATGATGACCGTGACGAGCGGGCGGGCGCAAAATTTGCCACGATGGACCTGATCGGCCTGCCTTGGCGGATCACGGTGGGGCCGCGCGGGCTGGCCAATGGCGTGGTTGAGCTGACCTCGCGCCGCACCGGCGTGTCGGAAGAGATGACGCCAGAGGCCGCGGTGACGCGGGTGGCCGAGATTTATGCGGGCATCTGAGGCTTGGCGCTGCGCCCTCTGCGCAGCGATGCGGGGGGCTTGCAGCAGAGGCGGCAAGAGCGCAGATTAAGAGCTCACCCCTCGCGGAGGACTGATGGAAAAGCTGGCTGCAACACTGTATCTGCTTGATCTGGTGATGCTCTTTGCCTTTCAGCTGATGCACCGGGATTTGCGGCTGCTGCCTCAGGCGGTCAGCTCTTATGGGCTGACCAAGACGGCGGTTTTGTTCAAGGTTTACCTTTTGGCAGGCAGCATTGCCGCGCCCTTGCTCGCGTGGCAGTTCTGGATGGCGAAATCTCCGGCGTATCCGGCGATGATCTCGGTCTATCTTTTGTTCGTGGCGCTTGGACGCATCGGCATTGCGATCTACCCAAATCACCCGCGCGGCGCGCCCGAAAGCTTTGAACGGCAGATGCACCACGCCGCAACGCTTTTGGCTTTTGCTTGTGCCTATATGGCGGTGGTTGAGGCGACACCGCTGCTGTCAGGCGGGTTGGAACACGGGTTGCCCGAGATGCTGGAATGGCTGCGCCACATTGTCAGCGCTGGGTTTATTGCGGTGGTTTTGACGATCTCGCCGCCTCTGCGGCGATTTTTCGGACTGGCCGAGCGGATATTTCTTTATGCCACGGGGCTGTGGTTTCTGACCGCCTCCTTGACGCTGCCCCCACTTTAGCGCTGACTGCCCCTAGGCAGCGGGGAGGACGGCATGGCAAAGGCACTGATCACTTGGGGCGGCTGGGACGGGCATGAGCCTGATCGTGTCGCGGCGCTGTTTGCGCAGATGCTGCAGGCCGAGGGGATGCAGGTGCAGGTCACCGACAGCCTCGCTTGTTTTGACGAACCCGCCGCGTTGGCGGGGCTGAACCTGATCGTTCCGGTATGGACGATGAGCACGATTGAAAAGGCGCAGAGCGAAAACGTGGCGGCGGCGGTAGCGGGCGGCGTTGGACTTGCGGGGTGCCATGGCGGAATGTGCGACGCCTTTCGCAATGATGTGCTGTGGCAATTTATGACCGGCGCGCAATGGGTGGCGCATCCGGGCAATGACGGGGTGCGCTACGGCGTGCGCATGACCGGGAACAGCCCACTGACCGAGGGGATTGCGGATTTCGAGGTCGTGAGCGAGCAGTATTATCTGCACGTAGACCCTGCGGTAAAGGTTCACGCGGTCTGCGACTTTCCGGTGGTGCCGGGGCCGCATTCGACCAATGGGCCGGTGGCGATGCCGGTGGGCTTTACCAAAATGTGGGGTGAAGGCCGCGTTTATTACAACGCTTTGGGCCATCAGGCCAATGTGATCGACCACGGACCCGCGCGCGAGATGTTGCGACGGGGATTTCTCTGGGCGGCGCGGCGGTAAGCATGCTGAGGCAGGGATAACGTCCAACGGGAGGAGACGATGAGTTTTCAGGCTTATCTCGACAATATTCAGACCAAGACGGGCAAGTCGCCCGCGGATTTCAAGGCCTTGGCTGCGGCAAAAGGCTTTGCCGATGAGAGCGGGTTATTGGTCAAGGCCACGCCGATTTTGGACTGGCTGAAGGCCGACTTCGGTTTGGGCCACGGTCACGCGATGGCGATCGTGACCCTGTTGAAGGGCAAGAAGGGTTAGCGGCGCGCTTTGCGGATCAAATCGAGGATATCCTTGGCCGCTGTCGGAATGTTGGTGCCGGGGCCAAAGATCGCCTTGACGCCTGCGTCATAGAGGAACTGGTAGTCCTGCTGCGGGATCACGCCGCCGCAGATCACAAGGATTTCGCCTGCGCCTGCAGCCTGCAGGGCCTGCACGAGTTTTGGCGCAAGTGTCTTGTGGCCTGCAGCTTGGCTGGAAATGCCGATCACATGGACATCGTTGTCAATTGCGTCTTGCGCGGCCTCGTCAGGGGTTTGGAACAAGGGGCCGACGTCGACGTCAAAGCCGATATCGGCAAAGGCCGTGGCGATGACCTTGGCGCCGCGATCATGGCCATCCTGACCCATTTTCACCACCAGCATGCGGGGACGGCGGCCTTCTTCGACGGCAAAGGCTTCGACGTCCTTCTGGATCGCCTCAAACCCGGCGTCGCCCTCATAGGCCGCGCCATAAACGCCCGCGAGGGTTTTCACCTCGGCGCGGTGGCGACCGAAAACCTTTTCCATGGCCATGCTGATCTCTCCAACGGTTGCGCGGGCGCGGGCGGCCTCGACAGCGGCGGCGAGCAGGTTGCCGCCCTGCCCTGCCGCTTGGGTGATCGCGTCGAGTGCGGTTTGGGTTTCAGCCTCGTTGCGCGCGGCGCGGGTCGATTTGAGGCGGGCGATCTGGGCGTCGCGCACGGCGACGTTGTCGATGTCGAGGATGTCGATCGGGTCTTGCTTATCCAGACGGTATTTGTTGACGCCAACGACAACATCGGTGCCTCGGTCGATGGCAGCCTGGCGTTTGGCCGCCGATTCCTCGATGCGCAGCTTGGGCATTCCCGAGGCAACCGCCTTGGTCATGCCACCCATCGCCTCGACCTCTTCGATCAGCTTCCACGCCTCGGTGGCAAGCTGATGCGTCAGGCTTTCGACGTAATAGCTGCCCGCCAGCGGATCGACCACATGGGTGACGCCGGTTTCTTCTTGCAAGATCAGCTGGGTGTTGCGGGCGATGCGGGCGCTGAATTCGGTGGGCAGGGCAATAGCCTCATCCAGCGCGTTGGTGTGCAGCGACTGCGTGCCACCAAGCACTGCCGACATCGCCTCATAGGCCGTGCGGATCACGTTGTTATAGGGGTCGGCCTCTTGCAAGGACACGCCAGAGGTCTGGCAATGCGTGCGCAGCATCAGGCTGCCCTGCTTTTTCGGCTCAAATTCGGACATGATGCGATGCCAAAGCAAACGGGCGGCGCGCAGCTTGGCCGCCTCCATAAAGAAGTTCATGCCGATCGCAAAGAAGAACGACAGACGGCCCGCAAAGGCATCAACATCCATGCCGCGCGCGATCGCGGCGCGGACATATTCGCGCCCGTCGGCAAGGGTGTAGGCAAGCTCTTGCACGAGGTTCGCCCCCGCCTCTTGCATGTGATAGCCCGAAATCGAGATCGAGTTGAATTTCGGCATCTCGGCCGAGGTATATTCGATGATATCAGCGATGATCCGCATCGACGGTTCGGGCGGATAGACGTAGGTGTTGCGCACCATGAATTCTTTGAGAATGTCGTTCTGGATGGTGCCGGACAGCAGGCTGCGATCAACCCCCTGCTCTTCCCCCGCGACAATAAAGCTGGCGAGGATCGGGATCACCGCGCCATTCATTGTCATGGAAACGCTGACTTTATCCAAGGGAATACCGTCGAACAGGATTTTCATATCCTCGACGCTGTCAATCGCCACACCCGCCTTGCCGACGTCGCCCTCGACGCGGGGATGATCGCTGTCATAGCCGCGATGGGTGGCAAGGTCGAAAGCGACCGAAACCCCCTGCTGACCCGCCGCCAGGTTCTTGCGATAAAAGGCATTCGACGCCTCGGCCGTGGAAAACCCTGCATATTGGCGGATCGTCCAGGGCCGGCCTGCATACATCGTCGCCTTGACCCCGCGCGTAAACGGCGCAAAACCCGGAAGCTCGCCCATCTGCGGCAGTCCAGCGGTATCCTCGGCGGTGTAAAGCGGTTTGACGGCAATGCCTTCCAGTGTGTTCCAGGTCAGGCTGGCGGGGTCGCCGCCCTTCATTTCCTTGGACGCCAAAGCCGTCCATGCTGCGATTTTATCTCTCATCTTTCCCTCATCTGCCGGGGGCCATCCGGCCTGCTTGGTTTTGGCGCTGATCCGTCCTATATCGAAGGGATGAAGAGCCTTTTGAAATCTGTCGTTCTTGCCCTTGCGGGCGTTTTTCCCTTGGCGGCGCTGGCGCAGGATGCGCCTGATCCTGCCCCCTATGCGCCCGTTCCGGCCAGCGAGGTGGTGCTGGCGGACGAGCTGTATATACATCGCATCGTTGCCGTCTTTGCGAATACCCCGCAGGACCCGGCTTTCGTGCGCCAGATGGAGATCCTGACACCGAACTTGGGCGATCTGCAGCAGCGCGATGTGCTTTTGGTCACTGACACCGATCCCGCGACACCGTCAGAGCTGCGCCGGACCCTGCATCCGCGCGGCTTTTCGCTGGTGATCATGGACAAGGACGGCACCGTGGCCATTCGCAAACCGCTGCCTTGGGATGTGCGCGAAATTTCGCGGTCGATCGACAAATTCCCCTCGCGCATCGCCGAAGTTCTGGAGCGCAATCCGGCGGGACGGTAGGGCATGGCTTGATTGGTGCGCGCCAAGTGCCTATATTCAAAGGCAAGGGCGATGTCGCCCAAGGAAGCTGGAGACGTTCCAATGGAAAAAGATCCCAACATTCCGTTCACTCCGATCCCGGTGACGGGGCGGACGGGCCCGCGCCCCGGCTATTGATCAGCGCAACAGCACCCTGCGCGCCACGCTCGGAAAAGGCCTTGATCAGCTGCAACGCATATTGACCAATCGTGAAGGCCTGCGTGCGCATCTGCGCGTAATCTGAATAAATCGCCATCCGCCGTTCCGGTGACAGGGTCTGAAACCTGTCGCTGCGCATGTCGTCGGCGAGTGCCGAAATCGATTTGGTCAGGCTGTAATAGGCGACAATCGCGTCGATGGTCTGACGCGGCAACACGTCGATATTGCCGACGATCGCGTTGTAGATATGGTCGTGCTGCTCGCGCGGTATAAAGGGGATAAAACTCGGGTCTGCCTGCATCCGCTCGATGGTCTGGGCGACATAAGCCTCGGATTGTCCGCCATCCCAAAGCGCGCTGAGCGCCGTACCGATCTCGGCATAAATTGCCTTATGGTAATCGCGCATTCGTTCGGATTTGCCGCGCGCGCGGGCGAGTTCGCTAAAGATGGCCGAGGTCAGCCAGCCCGAAGCGATCACAAGACCCGCGATCAGCGCCTGCCAAAGCTCGGTCGGAAAGTCGAATACAAACGAAAGGGCGGCAAGCGCTGCGCCAATCAGCACCGCCAGCGGGGCCGCGACCAGAAACACAAAGTCACGATAGACGCGGCGGGCAACTGCCGCCTCGTTACCCACCAGAAAGGCCGCTGCGAACACGCCCACCGCAAGCACGGCCAACCAGAGCCAATGTTGGGTGAGCGTGGCGGGCACTTATTCGAACTCCATAATGATCTCGTCAACTTTCAGGCTGCTGCCTTCGGCGGCCTTGATGACTTTGACCGTGCCGCGGCGTTCGGCTTTGAGGATGTTTTCCATCTTCATCGCCTCGACGGTGGCCAATGCCTGGCCCTCTTGCACCTCGTCCCCGACCGCGACCATGATCTTGGCGATCAGACCCGGCATCGGGCAGAGCAGGAATTTTGAGGTGTCTGGCGGCAGCTTTTCCAACATCAATCGCGCCAGTTCTGCCTGACGCGGCGTGCGGACGTGGACGCGCAGGTCGGCACCGCGCAGGCGCAAACGAAAGCCGCCCGAGATCTTGCTGACCTTCATCACCAGCGGCTCACCTGCGACTTCGGCACTGACAAGGCTTTGGCCGGGCGTCCAGTCGGCCGTCACCCGCAGGCTGCGGCCATCGGCAAAGGTTACCGTCGAGCCGGCGTGATCGGCGGCGATCTTCAACGCGTGGTCCGCGCCTTGCAGCGACACCACCCAGTCATCACCGACGCGGCGCTCGTGGTTGTCCATCGTGCCCGAGATCCGCGTGCGACGGATTTCGGCGACGCGGTTCATCGCGGCCGCAGTGGCAGCGACGCGAGCAAGGGTTTCATCATCCAGAACCGCGCCCTGAAAGCCGTCAGGGTATTCCTCGGCAATAAAGGCCGTGGTGATATTGCCCGATTGAAAGCGTGGATGGTCCATCACGGCGGCCACAAAGGGCAGGTTGTGGCCAATCCCCTCGACCTCAAAGCTGTCGAGCGCCACCCGCATCTCGTCAATCGCGGCCTCTCGGGTTGCCCCCCAAGTGCACAACTTGGCGATCATCGGGTCGTAGAACATCGAAATCTCGCCGCCCTCGAACACGCCTGTATCGTTGCGCACGATGCCCCCGGTGGACGTCGCCCCCTCGACCGGCGGGCGATAGCGCGACAGACGACCGATAGAGGGTAGAAAGTTGCGATAGGGATCCTCGGCATAAAGCCGGCTTTCCATCGCCCAACCGTTGATCTTCAGGTCCGCCTGTTTGAAGGGCAGTTTCTCGCCATAAGCCACGCGGATCATCTGTTCGACAAGATCAACGCCGGTGATCAATTCGGTCACCGGATGTTCAACCTGCAGGCGGGTGTTCATCTCGAGAAAGTAGAAATTGCGGTTGCCATCAACGATGAATTCAACCGTGCCAGCCGAGGTATATCCCACGGCACGGGCCAGCGCGCAGGCCTGCTCGCCCATAGCCTTGCGGGTGGCCTCATCGAGGAAAGGCGACGGGGCCTCTTCGATAACCTTTTGATTTCGCCGCTGAATCGAGCATTCACGCTCGTGCAGGTAAACGGTATTGCCGTGTTTGTCAGCCAATACCTGAATTTCGATGTGGCGGGGTTGGGTTACGAATTTCTCAATGAAAATCCGGTCATCGCCAAAGCTCGCCGCAGCCTCGTTTTTCGAAGACTGAAACCCCTCGCGCGCCTCGGCGTCATTCCAGGCGATGCGCATCCCCTTACCACCACCGCCCGCCGAGGCCTTGATCATCACCGGATAGCCGATCTGGGTGGCGATTAGCACCGCCTCCTCTGCATCGGCGATCAGACCCATGTGGCCGGGAACGGTAGAAACGCCGGCCTCTTGCGCCAACTTTTTCGAGGTGATCTTGTCGCCCATCGCCTCAATCGCGGGCGAAGGTGGGCCAATGAAAACCACTCCTGCTTTTTCCAAGGCGGCGGCAAAGTTCATGTTTTCGCTGAGAAATCCGTAGCCGGGATGCACCGCTTCGGCACCCGTGGCCTTGATCGCCGCCATGATCTTGTCGATCACGATATAGGATTGGGCGGCCGCAGAGGGACCAATATGGATCGCCTCATCCGCCATTTTGACATGCAGCGCGCCCCGATCGGCATCGGAATAGACGGCGACGGTCTTAATCCCCATCTTTTGCGCCGTTTTGATTACGCGGCAGGCGATTTCGCCCCGATTTGCGATCAGGATTTTCTTGAACATGGCTCTCTCCCCTCGGGTGCCGGCACCGGGCCATCGGCGCGGGCACGCAAATGCAAACGGCCAGCCGAGGCATACCCTCGACTGGCCGCAGTCGTGATTTCAGATGGTTGGGCTAAATCAGCCGCACATGCCGGAGTTGCCAGCCATGACGCCAAGGGCGCCGCCGACCAGAGCCGATTCTGCGGTTTTGTTATCGGTGATCGCGCCAAGTGCCGCGCCGGAAACAGCGCCAACGCCCGCGCAGGTCGCGGTCGGGTTAGGCTGCACACAGCCGGCAAGCGGAATTGTGACAAGTGCAAGAAGGATAAGCGATTTACGCATGGAGAACTGCCTCTCTGGTTTTTTGTTCTGTTGCTAGTGTGAACAGATTTCAGGGCAACTTCAAACCCAAATTTGCGCGGTTTTGCCAGATCGGCGGAGGGGCGCCGCTCAGCCGCAGAAAAAGCAGGTCCGACCCCGAGGGGGCCAGACCTGAGAGAAGGGAAAGGGTAACAGTCAAGTGCGCGGACGTCGGCACCACATGTGCCACGCAACGCTGAAGCATCATTGCGCAACCCAGATTGATTCACAAAGCCAAAGACGGACGCAGGCAGACTGCGCGCGAAAACCTGCCAAAGTGCCAAGGGGTTGCGCGGAAACATGCCTAATCCTCGTCCTCGCTGTCGAGCTCTTCGTCCCAATCGTCGAAATCCTCCATCTCGGCCCCAGCGGCAAAAACCTGCGGGAACGAGACCTGCGCAACCTTGACGTTGATTTTAAGCAGCGCGTCATAAGAGGCGGGATTGAACGGGTCTTCGGCGGGCACGACTTCGCGGCCAAACAGCCACGACAAACGGCCCGCATCCAGATTGCCTCGCTCGAACGGCTCTTCGCCGAAATGCGACCAAAGGGCGGCCATAAAGGCGGTATCAGCGGCGCGGTCAACATTGCGGCGATCCTTGAATCGCTCGCGTTTGACGATCTTGGAGGCGCCCTCTTTCATATTGGCGCGGCGGATGACGAATTGAAAATCGGTGCCGGTCAGACGGCCGGGAAATCCGCGATGCTTCAGCATGCTGATCCCTCCTTTGCAAATGGGATCAGGGAAGCGCACAGAAAAAGGGCGGGCGCGGCCCAATGGGCCAGCAATGCCCGCCCGATCAGGTTACTTGTATTTGCCGGTATAGGTCGGCTCGGTCGTAACCGAAGGCTCGTCCACATAGACGACCTCTTCGGCCTTTTTGGCGCAAGCGGCCACGAAGGCGACCATACACAGTGCCAGAACGGTGAATTTAGTGCTCGACATCCTCTACTCCATTTATTTGCCGGAGGCGTGCTTTGTGCCGCCCCCTTATGCGAGGTAAAGGCCGCTTGGGTTCGGCCTGTGTCAACAATAGCCGACAAATGCCCGAATTGACACGCAAATTCGCTAAAGTCGCGCCCCTGTGGCGGGGCTGCATCAGCCAAGGCTTGCCGCGGGTAGCTGGTCGCTAAATGTAGTGGAAGCATCAGAACGCCTCCCATATGCAGGTGCCGTCCTCGATGCGATAGGCCTCGAAAAACTGCGTGGCATCCGGGTCGGCCTCGCCAAACGGGACCTCGCGATCCGACAAGGAGATCACGATCTGGCTGGGTTGGGGTCCGCTGCTGGCGATGCGCGGCAGAGCGTAGTTTTGGCACAGATCCAGCATGTCAGCGGCGGCTGTGTCGAAATCCACCGATCCGCCTTCACGCGCGATCGCCGGCGCCAGAAAGCGAAACCGCGCCGTCAACCCGTCTGGTCCGGGTGCGTTCATCACCACGCCCAAAAAGGTCACCGCCTGCCCTGAAGGCACCGTGAGATTATCTGTTTTCGCAGGCTCAGTCATCACCCTGCCCCGTGCCATGTGCCATCCCGAATTCTCCTGTTGCTAGAGCGGGATGTTATCGTGTTTTTTCCAAGGGTTCGCCAGCTTCTTTCCACGCAGCGAGGCAAAGGCACGCGCGACACGGCGGCGGGTCGAATGCGGCCGGATCACCTCGTCGATAAAGCCCTTTTCGGCCGCAACGAAGGGATTGGCAAAACGGTCTTCGTATTCCTTGGTCAGCCGCGCAATTTCCTCGGGCGATTTGCCACGATGGATGATCTCAGTTGCCCCCTTGGCCCCCATCACCGCGATTTCGGCCGTGGGCCAGGCATAGTTGAAATCGCCGCGCAAATGCTTGGAGGCCATGACGTCATAGGCGCCGCCATAGGCCTTGCGGGTGATCACCGTCACCTTTGGCACCGTCGCCTCGCCATAAGCAAACAGCAGCTTTGCGCCATGCTTGATCACGCCACCGAGTTCCTGCGCCACCCCCGGCAAAAAGCCCGGCACGTCCACCAATGTCAGGATCGGAATCTCGAAGGCATCGCAAAAGCGCACAAAGCGTGCGGCCTTGCGCGAGGCGTCGATATCAAGGCACCCCGCCAGCACCATCGGTTGGTTGGCGACAACCCCAACCGATTGCCCCTCGATGCGGACAAAGCCGGTGATGATATTGGCCGCAAACGCAGCTTGAATCTCAAAGAAATCCCCCTCATCGGCGACCTTGGTGATCAGCTCTTTCATATCGTAGGGCTGGTTGGGGTTGTCGGGGATCAAGGTGTCGAGGCTTGGCTCCAACCGCTTGGGGTCGTCGAAAAACGGACGCACCGGCGCCTTTTCACGGTTGTTGAGGGGCAGAAAGTCGATCAGACGCCGCGTCTCGGCCAAGGCCTCGACATCGTTTTCAAACGCGCCGTCGGCGACGGAGGATTTCTTGGTGTGAGTCGAGGCTCCGCCCAATTCTTCGGCCGTCACCACTTCATTGGTGACGGTTTTCACCACATCCGGCCCCGTGACAAACATGTAAGAACTGTCTTTGACCATGAAAATAAAGTCGGTCATCGCAGGGGAATAGACCGCACCACCGGCGCAGGGGCCCATGATCAAGCTGATCTGCGGCACCACGCCAGAGGCCATGATGTTGCGCTGAAACACCTCGGCATAGCCGGCAAGGCTTGCCACGCCTTCCTGGATCCGCGCGCCGCCGGAATCGTTGATCCCGATCACTGGCGCGCCGTTCTGCATTGCCATATCCATGATCTTGCAGATTTTTTGTGCATGGGTTTCCGAAAGCGATCCACCAAAGACAGTGAAGTCCTGGCTGAACACATAGACCATTCGGCCATTGACCGTGCCCCAGCCGGTTACAACGCCATCGCCTGCGGGACGGTCGTTTTCCATCCCGAAGTCGGTGCAGCGATGCGCCACAAACATATCGAATTCCTCGAACGACCCTTCGTCTAGCAAAAGCTCAAGACGTTCGCGTGCGGTCAGCTTGCCCTTGGCATGCTGCGCATCAATGCGGCGCTGGCCGCCCCCCATTCGCGCGATATCACGGCGCGACTCAAGCTGCTGCAGAATGTCTTTCATGGCAGACCCCCCAATTGGTGCTGCACAATAGCGTCACATTCACCAGTCGGGAAGCGGAACATCGTAAATATGCAAATACATTGCCCGACATATATTGCGAATTGCAAACCTGCAAATTTGCGTGCAATCATCTGCCGCGATATGAGGGGTAATCCCTTCGGAGTCACCCCATGCCGACTGCCCTCATTACCATCAGCCTCTTGATCGCCTCGAACGCCTTTATGACCTTCGCATGGTATGGCCACCTAAAGGGCAGCTCGACCCATCTGGTGACGATCATCCTGACCTCGTGGGGGATCGCGTTTTTCGAATATTGTCTGATGGTTCCGGCCAATCGGATTGGCTATACAATCTTTAACGCAGCCCAGCTCAAAACCATTCAAGAGGTGATAACCCTCTCAGTCTTTGCTGTTTTTTCAGTTATTTACCTGAAAGAGCCCCTCGGCTGGAACCACGCGCTTGGCTTTGGCTTCATCGGGATCGGCGCGTTTTTTATCTTTCACAAATGGAGCTGAGCATGGACAAGTCATTGGCCAAGCCCTAGCTCTGCCACATGAAAGACCCGATTTTCCTGAACCGGCACTCCCCGCCGAAGATTATCACCCTGATCCTGCTCGCCGGGCTGTCGGCGCTGACGATGAATATCTTTCTGCCTTCCCTGCCGGGAATGGCTGCCTATTTCGACGCCCCTTACGCGCTGATGCAGTTGTCGGTCGCGCTTTATCTGGCGCTATCTGCAGTGTTGCAGATTTTGATCGGGCCGATTTCCGACCGCTATGGACGGAGGATGGTGGTGTTGGCGTCCATCGGGCTGTTTTTGATTGCGACGGTCGGCACGCTGATGGCGCAGTCGGCGGAAGTGTTTCTCGTGTTTCGGATGGCGCAGGCGGTGGTTGCCGCCGGCATGGTCCTCAGCCGTGCGGTGGTGCGCGACATGGTCTCGGACGACGAGGCGGCCTCGATGATCGGCTATGTCACTATGGGGATGAGCCTTGTGCCCATGATCGGGCCAGTGATTGGCGGTTATCTGGACGCGGCCTTTGGCTGGCACGCGAATTTCGGGCTGCTGCTCGGGCTTGGTGTGGTGGTTTTCGCGCTTAGCTGGGCCGATCTGGGTGAGACGGCGGTGCCGAAAAAGATCAGTTTCGCGGCCCAGATGCGCAGCTATCCAACGCTGCTGACCTCACGGCGTTTTCTGGGCTATAGTGGCGCTGCGGCATTTTCTTCGGGTTGTTTCTACGCCTATCTTGGTGGCGCGCCCTATGTCGGCAACGTGGTGTTCGGGCTGGATTCGCAGCAGATCGGCGTGCTCTTTGCAATCACGGCTGTGGGCTATGCTGCGGGAAACTATCTTGCGGGGCGGTTTTCACGTCGGTTGGGACTGAACCGGATGGTGCTGATCGGCACGTCGATCACCACGGCAGGGATGGCGCTTTTGCTGCTTGTGACGCTGCTCGGGCTCTCGGGGCCGGTGGTGTTTTTCGGGCTGCAGATCACCATGGGTCTGGGCAACGGTGTGGCGCTGCCCTCGGCCAATGCAGGCATTTTGTCGGTGCGGCCAGAGTTTGCGGGCACCGCCTCGGGGCTCGGCGGCGCGCTGATGATTGGGGGCGGTGCGGGACTGGCAGCGCTGGCAGGGGCGCTGCTGCCGCCGGGGTCAACCGAAGTGCCGCTGATCGTGCTGATGCTGACAACCTCGGTCGCTTCGGTTCTGTGCATTCTGGCGGTAATCCGTCGTGCGCGCAGCTTGGGGCTCGCCGCTTGACGCCAGGTTTGCAAAGCCTAGGATTGGCTTTGCAAAGGAGGGCGTCATGGCTGTGCAAAAACTATATGCCGGGGCAAAATTGCGCGAATTGCGCGGCCGTCTGACGCTGACACAGCGCGCTTTTGCCGACAAGCTGGGCGTCTCGCTGCCCTATCTGAACCAGATGGAGAACAACCATCGCCCCGTCTCGGCGACGGTGGTGCTTGCCTTGGCGCAAGAATTCGGTCTGGACGTGACGGAATTGAACGCAGGCGAAGGCGAGCGATTGGTGTCGGACATGCGCGAGGCGCTGGCGGACCCGGTTTTTGCCAAGAATGCGCCGCCTCTGGCTGACCTGCGGCTTGCAGCCTCGAACGCGCCGGCGCTGGCGCGGGCGTTTCTGGATCTGCACCGCGCCTATCGCCAAAGTCACGAGCGGCTGGCCTCATTGGACGAGGCCTTGGGGCGCGAGGATGCCTCGCTGCGCGCAAGCCCTTGGGACGAGGTGCGCGACTTCTTTCACTATTGCGACAATTACGTCGATGCGGTTGATCGCGCTGCCGAACATTTCGCAAGCGGCGCAGGGGTCGGACAAGACGCAAGATTCATCGCAATCGAGGCGTTGAAAAAGCGCGGTATTGATGTGCAGTTTTCGAACACTGGTCCGCTGCGGCGCTTTGACCCTGTGGCCCGCAGCCTGCATCTGTCGGCACGCGCCACCGTGGCGACGCAGGCGTTCCAGCTGATGTATCAGGTAGCGCTGCAAACTCAGAACGAGCTGCTGGAGGCGACGCTGGATCTGGCGCGATTCCAGACGAGCGAGGCGCGCGACATCGCCAAGATCGGCATGGCGAACTATTTTGCGGGGGCGGCGCTGATGCCCTACCGTGCCTTCATGGAGGCGGCGCAAGCGACGCGGCACGATCTGGAACGGCTGGCCGATCTGTTCGGGGCCAGCATCGAGCAAGTGGCGCACCGGCTTTCGACGCTGCAAAGGCCCGGCGCAAAGGGCATTCCGTTTTTCTTTGTGCGGGTCGATCAGGCTGGCACGATTACCAAGCGGCATTCGGCGACGAGGCTGCAATTCGCGCGCTTTGGCGGGGCCTGTCCGCTGTGGAACGTGCACCGTGCGTTTGAAACACCGGGGCATTTCCTGCGGCAATTGGCCGAGACGCCGGACGGGGTGCGCTATCTGTGCCTCGCGCGCGATGTCTCAAAACCCGGGGGCGCCTTTTTGGCCCCGGTGCGCCGCTATGCCATCGGCTTGGGCTGCGAAGTGACCCATGCGGCCAGTCTGGTCTATTCGGATGGGCTGGACCTGAAGGGCCGGTTCGAGCCGATCGGGATCTCTTGCCGGATTTGCGAACGACGCGATTGTCATCAACGCTCGGTGCCCCCGCTGGAACGGCGTTTGCGGGTCGATCCTGACCAGCGCGGTCTGCTGCCCTATGAGATTGCCGATTAGGCGCGGCATCTGTCGGTCGCACCGGGGCGATGCAGTTGTGCCTGCGCGCGGCCCGCGTGTTTCGAGGCATAGAGGGCTGCATCCGCGTCGGCCAGCATGGTTTCGCTGTCAGGAATAGCATAACTGGTCGAGATCGTCATGCCGATCGAGGCCGAAACCTTGCAACTATGCCCTTCAAAAGCAATGGGTTGCGAGATGCGCTGAATGATACGCGATGCGATGACCGAAAGCCGCTCGGGCCTGGACAAGCCCGGCATCAGCACCACGAATTCATCCCCCCCCACCCGCGCCACCAAATCAGAACTGCGCGTTTCGATGTTCAATGCAAGGGCGACTTGGCGCAAAACGTGATCGCCTGCGGCATGGCCCAATGTGTCATTGACCTGCTTGAAGTAATCCAGATCGAGATGCATCAGTGCAAAGTCACTGCCCTGCGCCAGCAGCGAGGGCATGCGCAATTCCAACGCGCGTCGATTGCGCAGGCCAGTGAGCGTGTCCGTCAGCGCCTGCTCTTCGGCGGCGCTTTTCTCGTCCTGCAAGCGCATGTTAAGATTGCGCAATTCCTGCATCACAGCGGTCTTGACCTCGACAAGATACAGCATCTCCATCGCGAGATCTGTGGGCGCAAAATCGGCGTCAGTCAGGGCGTTGCGGCGCACAGCCTCGATCAGGTGAATGCCGAACGACAGGTTGATCACCATGCCCCCCTCGACACAGTTGACCGCAATGGCGCGAAAACTTTCGTGTCGGTCGTTCAGCACCAGCTGCAATCGGCCACCGACCTTGTTCTGCAGGTCAGAGTAGTGCTGCACACCCGTAGGGCGGCGCACACTGAACAGGCCCAGAAACTCTTGCCCGAGCGGCACCGGCCTGTCGATCAGCTTGGCCAGCGTCGGCCCCATACTGGTGATACGCCCCAGTGGGCAGATCGCGACATGCATTGGCATCAGCTGCGACAGGCTGGCTGACGTCAGCGTCAGCCCCAGTGGGTTCAACATCCGCTATACCTCCGGCATGGAAAGGTCGAAACTGCGACCGCTGCTGTGGGCCTGATCCAACAGCAACACCGAAACGCATTCCCGCGCGCCCCGCAGACCGGCATGGTCCAGCAACACGAGCGCGCCGTAATCATCTGCCATCGCCCGCAAGAGGCCGACAATCACATGCCCGACCCCCGCGATCAGCGGGGTGATTTCCAGCGTGAAGGTGCCCGGCGCCTCTTCGACCAGATGGAAGTCGGGCAGATCGAGGTTGGGCACGCCAAGGCGCCCGTGTTCTGGCAAATCTTCCATCGAGTGCAGAAAATCAACAAACGTGACGCCGCCAAAGCGCAACAGGCGGCGCAACCCTTCGAGGTTTTGATGCGAGACAAGGTAGGTGCCCAGATCCTCGAGCACAGTTTCGCGTGGCCTGTTCAATTGCTTGGCGGCGGCGTCAATCACGGCATCGGTGATCGCATCCTCATAGATCAACAGCGCCTCGAACCCGGTGGTTTTCAGACCTGCGGCTTTGGCGATCGCCTGCCAGACCGATGGCCCATAGGTATCGGTCAGAAAAGACTGCAAAGAGCGATTTATCAGGCCATGCATACAGGGTGTCCGAAAGGATGATTCCCCTCAGACCTTAGCCCCGCAGTGTTAAGAAAGTGCCAAGCCTTAAAAATCGGTCGGCGCGCCGCCCTCGTGTTTGCGCTTGGCAACGAACTGGCGCAGCTCTTCGCGGTGATCGCCGTTCATCTCTGGCGGCTCGAACTCGGCAAGGATCTGTTTATAGATGCGGTGCGCGCGCTCTGGCGTCCAATGCGCGCCATCCTGCTGCCAGGCCTCATAGTTGCGCCAATCCGAAGCGATGGGGGCATAAAAGGCGGTTGAATAGCGGTCTTGGGTGTGCTGGCAGCCAAAGTAATGGCCGCCGGGACCGACGCCCTTGATCGCATCAAAGGCCAGATCGTCTTCGGTGGTGGCGGTGATCGACTCTTCAAAATAGCGCTGGATCATTTGGAGGATTTC
>JAHEBX010000161.1 GCA_024642045.1 Pseudorhodobacter sp.
CGAAGTTTTCAGATGCAGACGCCCCGTCCCGCAAGAGGTGCAAATGCGCGGATCGCCCCCATCCTCGCGCAAAGGATACAGGTGCGGTGACAGAAAATCGTCAATCTTTGTAAGCACTTCGCCGATACGCAGATCGGCCGTTTCGGCAATCGCCGCCGAGAAATCGCGCCAGAACCGCGCCAGGACTTCCTTATAATCCCGCTCGCCCGCCGACACATCGTCAAGCTGGCTTTCCAGATCGGCGGTGAAATCATATTCGACATAGCGGCGGAAAAAGTTGGTCAGAAACGCCGTGACCAACCGCCCCTTATCCTCGGGGAACAGGCGGTTTTTGTCTTTGCGCACATATTCGCGGTCCACAATCGTGGTCAACACACTTGCATAGGTCGAGGGGCGCCCGATGCCCAACTCTTCCATCTTTTTCACCAAAGTGGCTTCGGAATAGCGCGCGGGCGGCTGGGTGAAATGCTGCTCTGGCAGCACGCTGCGCTTTTCAGTGGCCTCGCCCTGCATGATCTGCGGCAACTTGCCGTCGTCCTCGTCCTCGTCGTCGCGGCCTTCTTCATAGACCTTCAGAAAGCCGTCAAACAGCGTCACCTGACCCGAGGCGCGCAGGCCCACCTGCCCGTCCCCGCTGCCGATTTCCACCGAAGTGCGCTCGAGCCGCGCCGAGGCCATCTGGCTGGCCAGCGTCCGCTTCCAGATCAGCTCGTACAGTTTGCGCTGATCCGCCTCGGCCAGTCGCAGATCATCCGGCCCTGCCGCCATATCGGTCGGGCGAATGCACTCATGCGCTTCTTGCGCGTTTTTGGCCTTGTTCTTGTAAATACGGGGCGCATCCGGCACATAAGCCGCGCCGAACCGCGCGCTGATCGCGCTGCGCGCCGCCGTCACGGCCTCGGGCGCCATGTCGATACCGTCGGTACGCATATAGGTGATATGGCCCGCCTCATACAAACGCTGCGCCGCCGACATGCAGGCCTTGGCCCCCATGCCAAATTTGCGGCTGGCCTCTTGTTGCAGGGTCGAGGTCATAAAGGGCGGATAGGGGTTCCGGCTGGCCGGCTTGGCTTCGACCGATTGCACCGTCAATGTTCGAGAAGTGACAGCCTTGACCGCCAATTCCGCCGCTTCAGCGGATGCAATGTCGAATTTGTCCAAGCGTTTGCCGCCCATCTGCACCAGACGCGCCACAAATTCCTGCCCGCGAGGGGTCAGCAGAGTCGCGTTCACCGACCAGAATTCGCGCGCGCGGAACGCCTCGATCTCCATCTCGCGCTCGACCACCAAGCGCAGACAAACCGATTGCACCCGGCCCGCCGAGCGTGAACCCGGCAGTTTGCGCCACAGCACCGGCGACAGTGTAAAGCCCACCAGATAATCCAGCGCGCGCCGCGCCAGATAGGCATCCACCAACGGCTGATCGACCTGACGCGGGTGCCGCATCGCTTCGGTCACTGCCTCTTTGGTGATGGCGTTAAAGGTAACGCGGCTGACCTTTTTGCCCTTTTTCAGGCTGCTGGCCAAAGCCTCTTGCAAATGCCATGAAATGGCCTCGCCCTCACGATCGGGGTCGGTCGCAAGGATCAACTCATCGTCGGTCTTCAGCGCCTCTTTGATCGCCGTGATGTGCTTTTTGCTATCGCTCGCCACCTCCCATTTCATGTCGAAATCATGCTCTGTGTCGACCGAGCCGTCTTTCGGCGGCAAGTCGCGCACATGGCCGTAAGAGGCCAGAACGACATAGTTGGAGCCAAGATATTTGTTAATTGTCTTGGCCTTAGCGGGCGACTCTACGACGACAACGGGCATGAAATTCCCTTGAAAACACTTGCGAGGATAGCAGGGCACCATGTGGGCCATATCGCCGCGATGTCAACAGGGTGGATGCGCGCGCCTAGTCGACGCGACTGAGCAAACCGCCGGCCTGCCGGGTAATCCGCCCCTCGAGTTCAAGCGTGACCAGGGCGGGCGCGAGCGCCCCGGCCGGCATCGCCAGATCCCGGATCAGTTGGTCTTCGGCCAACGGGCTGGGGCCAAGACGCGCCAAGATCTGGCTGTGAACGGCGACAATATCCTGCAAAGGCCGGCGCGTTGGCACGGGGCCGGGCAAGCTCTGTGGCACATCAACCGGTTCGAAAGCCTCAGGCGTTTCGGCGATGAAATGGCCTTGAACGCCGATCGCCTCCAGCACATCAGCGGCGGAACGCACCAGAATGGCGCCATCCCGCAGCAAAATGTTACAGCCCGCCGCGCGTGCATCAAACGGATGCCCCGGCACCGCCAGCACCTCGCGCCCCTGATCCAGCGCGTTGCGCGCGGTGAGCAGGCTGCCCGAGCGCGCCGCCGCCTCGACCACCACTACCGCCTGAGAGATGCCCGAGACAATCCGATTGCGCTGTGGAAAATGCCGCGCCTGTGGCTGCATGCCCATCGGCTGTTCGGATATCCGGCAACCCTGTCGCGCAATATCAGCGGCAAGGTCGGTGTTTTCAACCGGATAGATCACATCGACGCCGCCCGCCTGCACGGCAACGGTGCCGGTGGCAAGCGCCGCCTGATGCGCCTCGGCATCAATGCCACGCGCAAGGCCCGAGACCACGACCTGCCCCGCATCCGCCAGCCCTTGCGCCAGCCTGCGCGTCATCCGAAGCCCCAGGCTTGAGGCATTGCGTGCGCCCACCAGCGCCACCATCGGGCGGGCCAACAAGGCGATATCGCCCTGTGCCCAGAGCACCGGCGGTGCATCGGGCAGATCCATCAACTGGCGCGGATAACCCGGTTGCCCCCAAAGCAGCAACTGCGCCCCCGCCGTCCGGCCCAGCGCCATCTCGTGGCGCACCACTTCGAACGGACAGAGACTATAGTTCTCAACCCCCGCAGCACGCGCAATGTCGGGCAGCGCCGCAAGAGCCGATTCGACGCGGCCATGGTCGGCCAGCAATTTGTGAAATGTCGCAGGCCCAACCCTGCGGGAGCGAATGAGACGAAGCCACAGCAAAGGGTCCGCGTCCTGGGGTGCGGGACTGGGAGTGTGGGGTGTGGTTAGACCTGATGCCATGCCCGCCTCGTCTCATTCACTAATCTCACTCTGCATCAGATAAGGTTAACAGAGCGTAAACGACCCAGAAGCGTTTCGTCTGGACTAAAATCCTCTCTCAACTGGACTTATCGAAACAGCCGCTGGGCCGATTGCAGTGCGCGCGGATTTCGATCAAATTCAGTCAAACGCCTCAAAGGAACCTCGCTATGCTGAACGTCGAAGTCGCCCGCCGCCGCACCGATGCCATTTCTCGTGGCGTAGGAGTGCAAACCGAGATCTATGTCGATCGTGCGCTGAATTCCGAAGTCTGGGATATCGAGGGCAAGCGCTATATCGATTTTGCCGCCGGCATTGCGGTGGTCAACACCGGCCACTGTCACCCAAAGGTGATGGCCGCGGTGACCCAACAGCTGTCGAAATTCACCCACACCTGCCATCAGGTTCTGCCTTACGAGAACTATGTGCGTCTGGCCGAGCGCCTGAACGCCGCCGTTCCGGGGGATTTCGCCAAGAAGACCGTCTTTGTCACCACGGGCGCCGAAGCGGTTGAAAACGCGATCAAAGTCGCGCGTATCGCCACCGGGCGCAACGCCATCATCGCCTTTGGCGGTGCCTTCCACGGCCGCACCATGATGGGCATGTCGCTGACCGGCAAGGTCGATCCCTACAAAAAGGGCTTCGGCGCGATGATGCCCGACGTGTACCACGTCCCCTTCCCGCAAGAGGTCCACGGCATCACCACCGAAGAGGCGCTGGCCGGCATGACCAAGCTCTTCAAAGCCGATCTTGACCCGACCCGCGTCGCCGCCATCATCTTTGAACCGGTGCAGGGCGAAGGCGGCTTCTATCCCGCGCCCAAAGACCTCGTGCTCGCCATCCGCAAGATGTGTGACGACAACGGCATCGTGATGATTGCAGACGAAGTGCAGACCGGCTTTGCCCGCACCGGCACCATGTTTGCGATGGAGCAATATGGTGTGGCCGCCGATATCACGACGATGGCCAAGGGCCTTGCCGGCGGCTTGCCACTGGCCGCCCTGACGGGGCGCGCGGACATGATGGATGCCGCCCACCCCGGCGGGCTTGGCGGTACCTATGGCGGCAACCCGATCGGCATAGCGGCGGCCAATGCCGTGCTGGATGTGATCGAGGAAGAGAACCTCTGCGCGCGCGCTCAAGAACTCGGCGGCCGCCTGAAACAACGCCTCGAGGCGATCCGTTCGGTCACCCCCGAGATTTGCGACATCCGGGGTCCGGGCTTCATGGTGGCGATTGAATTCGCCAATCCCGCCAACCATGCGCCTGATGCAGGCTTCACCACCCGTGTGCGGGTCGAGGCGCAAAAGCGCGGCCTGATCCTGCTGACCTGCGGCGTCTATGGAAACGTGGTGCGCTTCCTCGCCCCGATCACCATCCCCGACGCGCATTTCGCCGAAGCGATGGACATCCTCGAAGCCGCCGTCGCCGCCGCGCGCCAGAGCTGATCGCCAATTTCACCGACGGGGGCGCGGCACCGCGCGTGGCGCCCCCGATCTTGCCCGCAGCGCCCTATCATGGTCTTGGCTGCGGATCAGCACGCGAGGCACCCGATGCCCTTCGATTGGCACGCAGACCCCATCACTCTGGAGACGCCGCTCACCAAGTCGTACCGAAACACCCAAAACGTGCGCCGCTTTCTGACCAGCCACTGTGGCCCCGAATTCCACTTCGACCGCCCCTTCATGGCCTGGATCAAGAACGGCACGCCAAAAACCATGCGCGACCTCGTTCAGGAATGGCAGCGCCGCAACCCGCCCAAAGCCTGAACCTTCCGCTTTCAGACTGGCCCAAATATCCCGGGGTGAGGCCGCAGGCCGAGGGGCAGCGCCCCTGCTTCGCCGCCGCCAATCCCGTTTGCGTCCCCGCCCCGCCTTCGCTAAACCAAGCGCGAGCAAAGGAACGCGGATGAGCAACGGCATCACTCTGGACAAAACAAGCGTCACCCTCGCGGGCCGTGTCATCCTGTCCGACCTCTCGCTTCGCCTGACCGAGGCGCGCATTGGCATCATCGGGCGCAACGGCTCGGGCAAGACCACGCTGCTGCGGCTGATCGCAGGGCTGATCCCCGCCACCTCGGGCCGCATCACCATTGACGGGTTTGCCCCCACTGACCGCAAAGCCATCCTGCCCCGCCTTGGCATCCTGTTTCAAAACCCCGACCATCAAATCCTGTTTCCCACCGTCGGCGAAGAGCTTGCCTTTGGCCTGCGCCAGATGGGCCAGTCCCAGACCCAAGCCGAAGCCGCCGCGCGCGATCTGCTCGCCGCCGAGGGCCGCCGCCATTGGTTCGACGCCAATACCCACAGCCTCAGCCAAGGCCAGCGCCACTATCTCTGCCTGCTCTCGGTGCTGCTGATGGCGCCGCGCACCATCCTGCTGGACGAACCCTTCGCGGGTCTCGATCTGCCAACCCAAGCCCGCCTTGCCCGCCGTCTTTCGGCCCTGCCGCAGCGCCTGATCACCATCAGCCACGACCCCGCCGCCGTGGCGCAGTGCGACCGCATCCTCTGGCTTGAAAGCGGCCGCATCCAGGCCGACGGCCCTGCGGCCGAGATTTTGCCCGCCTTCACCACCGCAATGGCCCAGATCGGAGAGCGCGATGCTGACACTGACCTCGCCGATTGACACATGGGCGCACCGCCTGCCCGCTGGGCCAAAACTCGCAAGCCTGTGCGGCTTCACCATGCTCTTGTTTGCACTGAACGCGCCCGCCTCCCTGACCCTCGCCGCTGTGTTCACCACAGCCCTTATCGCCTCGGGAGGGCACAGCTTCGCCGGCCAATCGGCGCTGATGCTCCGCCCGCTGCTGCCCTTCGTCCTGATCGTCGCCCTATGGCATCTGATCTTGCGCGACCCCTCGGGCATCACGATTATCCTGCGCATGATCACCGCCGTCGCTGCGGCCAATTTCGTCACCATGACCACGCGGCTCTCGGATATGATCAGCGTGCTGCAGCGCTTTGCGCGCCCGCTCGCCCGCCTGATCTCGCCCAGATCACTCGCCCTTGCCATCGCCCTGACCATCCGCTTTGTTCCCACAATGCTCGCCCGCGCCCAAAGCCTTGGCGAAAGCTGGCGGGCCCGCTCGCCCAGCCGTCCGCGCTGGCGCATCTTTCTGCCACTGACGCTTGCGGCCCTCGACGATGCCGACCATGTTGCTGAGGCCTTGCGCGCAAGGGGCGGAACGGATTAGCTGCGCGAAATCCAAGCGGAGACCCCAATGGAAAAGAATCTCGCCCATATTGCCCTTTTTGCAGCCCTGATCGCCGTGCTGGGTCTGGTGCCAAAAATCGACCTCGCCTCGGGCGTGCCGATCACCGCACAAAGCCTTGGCATCATGCTCTGCGGCACCGTGCTGGGGGCGAAACGCGGCGCGCTGGCGGTGCTGCTGTTTCTGACGCTGACACTCGCGGGCCTGCCGCTGCTGTCTGGCGGTCGCGGCGGCCTTGGCCTTTTGGCGTCGCCGACGGTCGGCTATATCATCGGCTTCCCGATGGCAGCCTTTACGGCCGGGCTGATCACCACCCATCTGAAAACCGGCATCGGCTATGCCGCCACCATCGGTGCTGCGCTTGGAGGCATCCTTTTGCTCAACGCCGTCGGTGTGCTTGGTATGTCAGTGATGCTGGACAAATCTCTGCCCGAGGCCGCCCTGCTCGCCGCCCCCTTCCTGGTAGGTGACAGCATCAAGGCCGTCCTTGCCGGCGCAATCACCCAAGCCATCGCCAAAATGCGCCCCGAAGCCCTGCTCTCGCGCGCCTGAGCGTTTCATACTGGCCTAAATATCCTCGGGGGGTGAGCGGCCCTCGGGGCCGCGAGGGGGCGTGAACGCCCCCTCCCTTTGCAGCAAAACCGCCGTGCCCAATCCGCCCGCCGCAGCAATCGCCGCCAATCCCAGACCCGTCTGCAATTCATGAAACAACCGAACGGCCAGCACCGCGCCCGAGGCCCCGATCGGATGCCCGCGCGCAAGTGCCCCGCCGCCGATATTGACCCGATCCACCGCAAGCCCCGCGCCCGCCACACAGGCCATCGCCTGTACGGCATAAGCCTCCATCACCTCAGCCACCGCCACCTGATCCGCCCGCAAACCCACACGCGCCAGCGCCGCCGAAATCGCGGCCACCGGCACCAAGCCCGGCTCTTGCGGGTCGCCGCCCAAGGTGACGCCCCCCAGAACGCGCATCCCCCTCCCTGCCGCAATCTGGCCCGCCGCAATCTGGCCCGCCGCGATCCGTTCTGACACCATAAGCACAAAGGCCGCGCCATCCGCCGCCACGGCCGCATTTGCCGCCGTTATACTGCCCGAGACCACCTTCGCCCGTGCCGCAACTGCCGCCGACAACCCGCGCGCAAAGACGTCCCGTTCCCTTCCCAAAAGCGGCACGATCTCTCCCGCAGCCACCCGCGCGCGCGCATGGCTTGCCACCGCCCAAGCGTCCTGATCTGCCCGCGAGATCCCCAAGCTTTCCGCCAAAGCCGCAGCCGCCACCGCCATATCGGGGTCGCGCG
>JAHEBX010000162.1 GCA_024642045.1 Pseudorhodobacter sp.
TGCCTTTGCGGGGCGGCAGATTTTCGTCAAGGCCGAGTGCCTGCAGTGGACCGGAAGTTTCAAGTTTCGCGGCGGTTGGTCGGCGGTATCAGCGCTGAAGGGGGCCAAGGGCGTGATCGCTTTTTCGTCTGGAAACCATGCCCAGGGCGTGGCCTTGGCTGCGGCGCGTCACGGATTGCCCGCCGTGATCGTGATGCCCGCCGATGCGCCTTCGGTCAAGATCGCCAACACGCGGGCCTATGGGGCCGAGGTGGTGCTGTATGACCGCAACACAGTGGATCGCGATGTGCTTGGGGCGCAGTTGGCGGCAGAGCGGGGGCTGGTGCTGATCAAGCCCTACGACGAACCAGAGGTGATCGCGGGGCAAGGCACCATCGGGCTGGAGATTGCCGAGCAGTTTGAGGGCGCGGCAGAGGTGCTGTGCTGTTGCGGCGGGGGCGGCCTGAGTTCGGGCGTGGCGCTTGCGCTGGAGGGGCGGATGCGGGTGCGAACGGTCGAGCCTGCAGGGTTTGACGATGTGGCGCGCAGCCTGGTCTCTGGCGTGCGCGAGCGCAATGCGGCGCTGTCGGGCTCGATCTGCGATGCGATTGTGACGCCAAGCCCCGGAGAGATCACCTTTCCGATCCTGCAGCGGCTTTGTGGCGCGGGGCTGGTGGTCAGCGATGACGAGGCCTTGCAGGCGATGGTGCTGGCGTTTCAGCATCTGCGCATTGTGCTGGAACCGGGGGGCGCTGTGGCCTTGGCGGCGGCGCTGTTCCGGCAGGATTTGCCCGAGACGGTGATCGCTGTGGCCTCGGGGGGCAACGTCGACGCTGGCGTCTTTGCTGACGCTTTGGCGCGATTTGGAGGCTAGGGGGTGGGGCTGGTTTATTTGCCGGACGTTCGGCTGAATGCGGAGATCAGCGGACCCGTGGGCGGGCCAGCGGTGGTGCTGATCCATGCTTTGGGCACCAATCTGCGGATATGGGACGAGGTGGTGGCGCGCCTGCCCGTCAGGTGCCGTGTGCTGCGTTTTGACCAGCGCGGGCATGGCGCAAGCGATGTGCCAGAGCCGCCCTACGCGATGGGCGCGCTGATCCGCGACGCCGAGCGGTTGATGGAGCATTTTGGCCTGCGCGATGCGGTCGTGATCGGGCTGTCGCTGGGCGGTTTGGTGGCGCAGGGGCTGGCGGTCAAGCGGCTGGATCTGGTGCGCGGGATGGTGCTGTCGAACACGGCGGCCAAGATCGGCTCTGCCGAGATGTGGCAGGCGCGGATTGCTCAGATGTTGACCGATGGCCCCGAGGACTATGCCCCCGGTGCGATGGAGCGGATGTTCGGGCGGCGCTGGCGCGAGGTGGAGGGCATGGAGCGCGTGCGCGATATGCTGCTGCGCACAAACCCCAAGGGCTGGGCGGGCTGTGCCGCAGCGATTGCGGGCACGGATTTCTATACGCCGACGGCAGCACTGACCCTGCCGACCTTGGTGATTGCAGGGGTGAACGACGGCACAACCCCGCCCGATCTGGTGCGCGAGACGGCAGAGCTGATTTTGGGCCACCGTTGGCATCTGATGCGCGGTGCGGGCCATTTGCCGATGGTGGAAAAGCCCGATGAATACGCGGGCGTGATCGCGGAATTTCTGCGCAGCATCGGCCATGTCTGAGGTTTTGCTGATCCACGGCGCCTGTTTCGGGGCGTGGTGTTGGCAAGCTGTCATCGCGGAGCTGGCGCAGTTGGGCGTGGGCGCACGGGCGCTTGATCTGCCAGGACGTGAAGCGCGGGCCAGTCTGGCCGATCAGGCGGAGGCGATTGTTCAGACACTGGAGCGACCTGCGATTCTGGTGGGCCATTCGGCGGGCGGTTTTGCGATTACGGCCGCAGCCCAAAAGTCCCCGCTTGTGACGGGGCTGATCTATGTCGCCGCCTATGTTCCCGTGGCGGGCATGAGCTTGGCGCAAATGAGGCGGGCGGGGCCAAGCCAGCCGATGGCGGGGGCGTTCAAGGTGGATCGGGCGGCGGGGTTGTTTGGCTTTGACCCGACACGGACGCGCGCTTTGTTTTTCCACGATTGCGAGGATGCAAGCGCGCGCCTGTGCCGCCAAGCGATTGCGCCGATGGAGCAAGGTTTGGACGAGGTGGCTTTGGGTCTGCCACGGGCTGCGATCATTTGCAGCGCCGATCGGGCAATACCGCCCGAGTATCAGCGCCACATGGCAGCGGGACTGGAGCAGCGCGAGATGGCCTGCGGTCATGCGCCCTTTTTGGCGCAGCCGCGGGCGTTAGCCGCGATGATTGCGGAATTGGCGGGCAAAATGCGTCCGCTTGGCTAGGGGGTCGGCTGGTGTGAGCCGCATTTGTGCAGGTGACGCGACAAAATATGTCGGTTGCAAGATAGTTTGGCGATAATGTCGCGCTAGGCTTGGGCAAACGGAGGGTTCACGATGAAACTGAAAGACCTTGAGATTTTCGTGGTGGCTCCGCCTGCGCCGGGTTGGGGTGGGCGCTATTGGATCTTTCCGAAAGTGACCACCGAATGCGGGATTGTCGGCTATGGCGAGTGCTATGCCTCGACCGTGGGGCCAAAAGCCATGCGCGCGGTGATCGAAGATGTGTTCGAGCGCCATATGCTGGGCGAGAACCCCGAGAACATCGAGCTGATGTATCGGCGCGCCTATTCGGCGGGGTTTACCCAGCGGCCTGACCCTACGGTGATGGGCGCGTTTTCGGGTCTGGAGATTGCCTGCTGGGACATTCTGGGCAAGGCGCGCAACCGTCCGGTCTGGGCGCTGCTGGGCGGCAAGATGAACGAGCGCGTGCGCTCTTACACCTATCTTTATCCCGAGCCGGGCGAGGATGCAGCCGAGTTCTGGGTCAATGCCGACATGACCGCAGAGGCCGCGGCCCGCGCGGTGCGGCAGGGCTTTACGGCGGTCAAGTTCGACCCCGCTGGCCCCTACACCATTCGCGGCGGTCACGAGCCTGCGCTGAGCGACATTTCACGCAGCGTGGAATTTTGCGCCAAGATCCGAGCGGCAGTGGGCGATAAGGCCGATCTGCTGTTTGGCACGCATGGGCAGTTCACCACGCCCGGAGCGATCCGGATGGGGCGGGCGCTAGAGCCCTATAACCCGCTGTGGTATGAAGAGCCGATCCCGCCAGACAATTTGGCCGAGTTCGCCGAAGTGGCGCGCAGCGTCGGGGTGCCTTTGGCCACGGGCGAGCGATTGACCACCAAGACCGAGTTTGGCGCGCTGCTGCGGCTGGGGGGTGTAAAGATTTTACAACCCGCGCTGGGGCGGGTTGGCGGCATCTGGGAGGCAAAAAAGATTGCCGCGATGGCCGAGGTGTATAACGCGGAAATGGCGCCGCATTTGTATGCAGGCCCGATCGAATGGGCGGCGAATATCCACTTTGCCACCTCGATTCCGAATATCCTGATGGCCGAAACCATTCAGACCGGTGGTGCGTTTCATCTGGCGCTGATCAAGCATACGCTGGTCTGGGAGGATGGCTATATCCTGCCGCCAGACGCGCCGGGGCTGGGGATCGAGTTCGACGAGGATCTGGCGCGGGCGCATCCGTTTACGGGCACGGGTCTGCATTTGCAGATGCAGGAAGCGCCCTGTGATTACCGTCATGGCAACCGATTTGAAGGTGGCGCACCGACGCAAAAGACCTAAACTGTCGCAGAACAAGGCACGGGCGGGGACGGATTTGCGCAAGATTTCACCGATGACGCTGGCCTTGGGTGCGGCGATGTTTCTGGTCGGGCTGAGCCTTGCCGCAGCCGCGCCCTATCGCGCGATCATCGCGACCGAAGTCTTGGGCATTTCCAACGATCAATATGCGTTGATCGTGGCCGTGGGCGCGGTTGTGGGGGCCGCCGTTTCTTTGGCGCTCGGGGCGCTGTCGGATGTGATCAAGGATCGCCGCTGGTTGGTGATCCTGTGCGCGGCGGTTGGGGCGTTTGGCTATGGCTTGGTGTCGCAAGTGCCTGTGGCCTTGGTCTTTGCGATTGCCTTTGGCGCGATTATCCCGCTGGGCAATGCGGCGCTGTCGCAGATCCTCGGCTATGCGCGCAGCTATTACGCGGCAACTGACCCTGATGCGGCGGCGTTTATGATGTCTGTGCTGCGCTCGTTGATCTCGCTGGCTTGGGTGATCGTGCCGCCGCTTGCAGGCTGGATTGCTGCGCAGGGCAGCCCCTTGGTCACCTTTGACATCTCGGCGGTGGCAGGAGTCGGCGTTGTGCTGATCTTTGTCGCGCTTGCCTTTGTGCCTGCCGCCGCAGCCGCCTCGAACCGGAGCGAGGGCGTGCCTGCGCCGCTGCGCATCGCGCCCGAGCGGCTGTGGGGGCTGGGGGGCATCGCGTTGATCCGCTGTGCGCTGATCATGAGTGCCACGACGACGCCATTGGTGCTGCGGATGAATTATGGCGCGAGCCTTGCCGACGTGGGGATCAACGCAAGCGTTGCCGCAGCGATGGAGGTGCCGATGATGCTTGGCTGGGCCTACGCCGCAAAGCGTTGGTCGAGCGAAGGGATTTTGGCGCTCAATGCCGTGATCTACGCGATTTATTTCGGGCTGATCCCTTTTGCGGGCAGCAGTTTTGGCGTGCTGATGCTGCAGCCCTTGAACGCGCTGGCGACCGCGGCGCTGCTGAGCCTGACGATCGCATATGCGCAAGAAGCGATTGCAGGGCGCGTGGGCACCTCGACCGCCCTGATCGATACGCTGACGCTGGTGGCGACATGGATCGGGGCGGCGTTGTTTGCGGCGCTGGCACGGCCTGACAGCTATTTCAGCGTCATTGCCGCGCTTGGTGTGTGCAGCCTGCTTGGCGGCGCGATGATCTGGTTCAAGGCGCGGCCGCAGGCCTAGCCGCGCAACGCCGCCTTGGATTGATAGCGTTCCAAATCCTGCAACAGCGCGGCCCCCGTCGGCATCTCGGCGCGGGCGCAAACCTCGGCCCAAACCTGTGCAAAGGGCAGATCTCGCAGTTCCTCGGTCAGCACCAGACGGGCGGTGAAATCGCCCTTTGCCTCGACCGATTTGAGCTTGGCTTGCGGCAGCAACAGCGCGCGCAGCAGCGCCTTTTGCATATTGCGCACACCGACCACCCAAGCCGCCGTGCGGCTGATCGTGGCGTCAAAGAAATCAAGGCCGATGTGGGTTTTGCCAAGCAGACCCGCAAAGACCAATTCCTGCGCCATTTGCAGAATGTCGTCGTTTTGCAGGATCACATGATCGCTGTCCCACCGCATCGGGCGCGAGACGTGGAGCAAGAGTTCAGGCACCGAGAGCGCGACGGCGCTGAGTTTATCGGCAATGTTTTCAGTGGGGTGGAAATGGCCCAT
Source organism: Pseudorhodobacter sp. (assembly GCA_024642045.1). Taxonomy (GTDB): domain Bacteria; phylum Pseudomonadota; class Alphaproteobacteria; order Rhodobacterales; family Rhodobacteraceae; genus Cypionkella. Next base: position 5,340 of record JAHEBX010000162.1, read on the forward strand.
GTCGAGGCAGAGCAGGATCTGCTTGCGGATGGCATAGCCAAGATAGAACTCGTGCGAGCCTACGGTGCAGGCCTCGACCCCGATGCCAAAGAGCTTGGACTCGACGGCGTCAAGCACATGCGCCGTGGAATGTGCGGGCGTGAACATGGTGTCGAGCGAGGCTTGCAGGCGCTGGCGCGCGGCCATGCGGTCAACGGGCGTGTCTTTGAACCCATCCGGCACCCAGATATTGTTGACCACGGGCGAGCCGAGGGCCGCGCCCATTTGCGCGCCAATCTCGCGGCAGCGCTTGCCGTGTTCGATCCAGAAGTCGCGGATACCGCTGTCAGGGTGCGAAAGGGTCAGGTTATCGTCGGCCTTGGCATGCGCAAAGAAGGTCGGGTTGAAATCAAGCCCAAGGCCTTGGGATTTCGCCCAATCGACCCAAGGGGTGAAGTGGCGGTATTCGATGGCGTCCCGGTCCGGACTTTCGGGCGTGTCCATATAGAACGCATGCAGGTTCAGCCGGTGTTTGCCGGGCAAAAGCCCATAGGCAAACTCCAGATCCGCGCGCAACTCATCTGGGGTGCGCGCGCGACCCGGGTGGTTTCCAGTGGCCTGAATGCCGCCGCCCGAGGTGCCGGATTTCGTCTCGAAGCCGCGCACATCGTCGCCCTGCCAGCAATGCACCGAAATCGGGATCTGCAAGAGGGCTGCAATAGCGGTTTCGGTATCGACACCCCAGTCGGCAAACTGGGCCTTGGCGGATGCGTAGGTCATGGTTTTTCCTTAGCGCGTAAAGGCTTGCACGTTGCCGGCATCGACGTTGATGATATTGCCGGTGGATTTGGCCGACAGATCCGAGGCAAAGAAATAGGCGGCCTCTGCGATGTCTTCGGGATAGACCGAGCGTTTCAGCATCGAGCGTTGGCGATACATTTCCTCGAGCCCGTCCTTGTCGGTTTTATAGGTGCTGGCGCGCTGGTCGAGCCATTCGCCGGACCAGATTTTAGAGCCGCGCAGCACGGCGTCGGGATTGACGACGTTCACACGGATACCCGCCTCGGCACCTTCCAAGGCGAGGCAGCGGGCAAGGTGGATCTCGGCCGCCTTGGCCGTGCAATAGGCCGACGCATTGGGCGAGGCAGCAAGGCCGTTTTTCGAGGCAACAAAGACGATGGAACCGCCGATATTTTGCACCCGCAGCAGTTTGAACGCCTCGCGGCTGACAAGGAAATAGCCTGTCGAGAGGATGTCCATATTCTTGTTCCACAGCGCCAGCGAGGTATCCTCGATCGGAGCAGAGGACGCGATGCCTGCGTTGGACACGAGAATATCGACCCCGCCGAATTCAACTGCTGTCTGGGCGAAGGCCGCGATGACGGCGGATTCGTCGGTGACGTTCATCTGCACAGTGCGCAGCACGTCACGGCCAAAACGGGCGGTGATTTCGGCTTGGGTGCGGGCCAGTGCCTCGGCGTCGATGTCGGCGAGCATGACGCAGGCCCCTTCGGCAAGGTAGCGCTCGGCGGTGGCGCGACCGATGCCGCCTGCCCCGCCGGTGACCAAAGCCACGCGTCCGGCAAGGGATTTGGGTTTGGGCATCCGCGAGAGTTTTGCCTCTTCCAAAAGCCAGTATTCGATGTCGAAAGCCTCTTGTTCGGGCAGGCCGCAATAGGTCGAGACGGCAGATGCGCCGCGCATGACGTTGATCGCGTTGACGTAGAATTCGCCAGAAATGCGCGCGGTGGCGCGGTCTTTGGCAAAGGTGATCATGCCGACGCCTGGGATCAGGTAGACCACGGCGTTGGGGTCACGCAGAGCAGGGGAATCGGCGTGTTTGCAGCGGTTGTAATAGGCGGCATAATCGTCGCGGTAGGCCGCGATCTGATCGGACAGGCCAGCCATCACCGCGTCGATGTTGTTGGTCGCAGGGTCAAAGGCCACCACAAGCGGGCGGATTTTGGTGCGCAGAAAGTGATCAGGGCAAGAGGTGCCAAGAGCCGCGAGGGGCTGCATATTCTTGGCGTTGACGAATTCCAGCACAGCATCGGAATCGTCAAAATGCCCGACCATATGCTGCTGACCCGACACCATGCCCCGAATGGCGGGCATCAGGCGGGCGGCCACGGCGCGGCGGGCGGCAGGATCAAGGCTTGAATGGAGCGCGCCACCGAAGGCGGGCACGCCTGCGGTTTT
>JAHEBX010000021.1 GCA_024642045.1 Pseudorhodobacter sp.
TTATTACGAACTTGGCTGGGGGGGCTTCTGGTTCTGGGATCCGGTCGAGAACGCGTCCTTCATGCCTTGGCTGATTGCTGCAGCCTTGCTGCACTCGGCCATCGTGGTGGAAAAGCGCGAAAGCCTGAAAGCCTGGACAATCCTGCTGGCAATTCTGGCCTTTGGCTTTTCGCTGACCGGCACCTTTATCGTGCGATCTGGGGTGATCACCTCGGTGCATGCCTTTGCCAATGACCCGGCACGCGGTGTATTCATTTTGATGATACTGGGTGTCTTCATGGGCGGCGCGCTGACATTGTTTGCCTTCCGTGCCTCGGCACTGGAGGCCAAGGGAATGTTCGCCATGGTCAGCCGCGAGACGGCGCTGGTCGCCAACAACCTGCTGCTCGCGGTTGCGGCCCTTGTGGTCTTTGTTGGCACGATCTGGCCGTTGGTGGCTGAACTGGCGTTTGGGCGCAAGCTCTCGGTGGGTGTGCCGTTCTTTAACGCAGCCTTCACCCCGTTTATGATCATTATCGCGATCATCCTGCCGATTGGTGCGATGTTGTCGTGGAAGCGGGCTGAATTTGGCCGTGTGCTGCGGGCGCTGCGCGGAGCCTTTGCGCTGGCGATCGCGCTTGGTCTGTTGATCTATGCTGTGCAGACGGGGCGCTCGACGCTGGGTCCGATCGGTGCGGCTTTGGGTGCTTGGGTTATTCTGGGCGCGATGACTGATCTGTGGCAACGTGGCGGACGCGGTGATATCGCTTCGCGCTTTGGCCGTCTGACCCGCCTGCCCCGCGCAGACTGGGGCAAGGTAATGGCGCATTCCGGTCTGGGGATTACCATCTTTGCCGTGGCCGCGATCAACGCTTGGTCAGTCGAGGATATCCGCGTGGTCAAGGTGGGCGAGAGCTTTCCGCTTGGGCCCTATGAAATCACGCTTCAGGCTGTGAACAAGGTCGAGGGGCCGAACTATCACTCGACCATGGCGGACATGCTGGTGACCAAGGCAGGGGCCGAGGTTGCAATGCTGCATCCGGAAAAGCGGTTCTATCCTGTGGCGGGCATGCCGACGACCGAAGCTGCGATCAGCCAGGGCACCACGCGCGACCTTTATCTGGTAATCGGCGATCCTCAGGATAATGGTGGCTATGCCGTTCGAACCTATATCAAGCCCTTTGCGGATTGGATCTGGGGCGGTGCTTTGCTCATGGCGATCGGGGGGATGTTCAGCCTGTCTGACCGCAGGTTCCGCATCGCAGCAGGCGCGCGCCCTGCCCCTCAAGCTGCAGTGGCGGCCGAATGATGCGGGCGGTTTTGTTGGCGCTTTTGTTGATCGCTTCACCCGCCTTTGCCGTGCAGCCGGATGAGATTTTGTCTGATCCTGCGCTCGAGGCGCGGGCGCGGGCGATTTCGGCCAACCTGCGCTGCCCGGTCTGTCAGGGTGAAACCATCGACGATTCCAACGCGCCGATCAGCCGCGATTTGCGCCTGGCGGTGCGTGAAAGATTGGTTGCCGGCGATGACGACAAGGCAGTGGTGGATTACATCGTCAATCGGTATGGCGAGTTTGTGCTGTTCATGCCTCGCGCGGAAGGCTCAAGCCTGATCCTGTGGCTTGCCGGCCCTGCGATGTTGCTGATGGGGAGCGGCGTCGCCTATGCGATGTCGCGCAACCGCGCGCGCGCGCCCGAAGTGACCAGCCTGAGCGATGAAGACAAGACGCGTCTGGCTGATTTGCTGAACAAGTGACGCGGGGTTTTGCTATGCGCGCCGCTTGCGGCTGCTAGTCTTGCGTCAGATCAAGGAGCCGCCATGCGTTTTGAAACCATCCAGTTTGAAATCACGGACGGGCTTGCCGTTCTGACCCTGAACCGCCCCGAAGTGATGAATGCCCTGTCGTCGCTTTTGCGCGCCGAGATGCTGCAGGCCATTCAACGCGCAAGCACCGATGCGCGGGTCTTGGTGATCACGGGGGCGGGTCGCGCCTTTTGTTCGGGCCAGGATTTGCAAGACGCAGGCGCGCGTGGCAAACTTGATCTCGAGAAAACCCTGAACGAGGAATATGTCCCCCTGCTCAAGGCTCTTACAGACTGCCCGATCCCGACAATTTCGGCGGTGAACGGGCCGGCTGCAGGGGCGGGTGCCAATCTGGCTTTGGCAGCGGATGTCGTGATTGCGACCGCAAGCGCAAGTTTCATTCAGGCCTTCACCCGCATTGGTCTCGTACCCGATGCGGGGGGCAGCTATTGGTTACCGCGCCAGATTGGCATGGCGCGGGCAATGGGGGCTGTGTTGTTTGCCGACAAGGTTACTGCGCCTCAGGCTGCCGAATGGGGCATGATCTACGAGGCCGTGCCTGACGCCGAGTTTGCTGCGCATTGGCTGTCCAGAGCGCGGCATCTGGCAAAGGGCCCGACAGCCGCCTATCGCGGGGTCAAACAGGCGATGCGGCAGTCGTTTGACAACGATCTTGACGCGCAACTGGCGCTCGAGGCGCGGCTGCAGGGTATCTGTGGAGAAACCGAAGATTTCCATGAGGGCGTCACCGCCTTTCTGGAAAAACGCGCGGCGACGTTCACCGGGCACTAGCTATTTCCGCCCCGCCTTGCGGGTCGACAGCAGCAGATTGGTTTCCGAAGTCATCACCCCGTCCAGATTGCGGATGCGGTGGATCACTTCGTCCAATTCCAACAGCGTTTGGGTGGCCAGTTCCGCGATCAGATCCCATTTGCCATTCGTCGAATGCACAGCCAATACGGCCGGAATACCCGCCAGACGGGCCATGAGCTTTTCGCCGCCACGCCCCTCGATGCCGATCATCATCAACCCACGCACCGGCTGATCCGACACATCGCTGCGGGTGACCACTGTGAAGCCTGCGATCTCGCCTTTGGCGGCCAACCGCTCCATCCGGCTGCGCACCGTGGCGCGCGACAGGCTCAGACGATCCGCCAGATCAGACAAGGCGGCACGTCCGTCACGGCGCAATTCGGCGATCAAACGCTGATCCACTTCATCCAACATGATCAATTTTTCCGCCATATTGTGAAAACACTTGTGCATAATGTGTTAAATGTTCCTAGGATTCGCCGCAAGCTGGAAAGACATTCACACCAAAGGAGATACACATGCCCAATACTATTCTGATCGGTGCCCCAATTGATGACGGCCAACGCCGTGCGGGCTGTGTGATGGGCCCCACCGCCTATCGCGTGGCCGGGATCGCCGCAGCGATCCGCGACTGCGGTCACGGGGTCAGCGATTGGGGCGATGTTGCCCTGCCAGAGTTGCGCGAGGCGCGGTGCGCCAACTCCGCCGTGCATTCGCTGCCGCAGGTGCTGGGCTGGTCACAGGTGCTGGCGGACCGCGTCGATGATGCACTGAGCGAAGGCGCCATGCCGATCATTATGGGCGGCGATCACAGTCTCGCCTTGGGCTCGGTCGCAGGGGCTGCCACCTTTGCCGCCCGTCAGGATCGCCCGTTATTCCTGCTTTGGCTGGATGCGCATTCGGATTTTCACACGCCGATGACGACGACTTCGGGCAATCTGCACGGAACACCTGTGGCCTATATCGCAGGGCGCGATGGGTTCGACCCCTTCCCGGCCTTTCCAAAGCCGATCCCTGCTGAACGCATCTGCCTCTATGGCATTCGTTCGGTTGATCCTGCTGAACATGCGGCCTTGCTGGACCATGACATCGCCATCAACGATATGCGTGTGCTCGATGAGCGCGGCATTGTCGCACCTCTGCGCGAGTTTCTGGATCAAGTGCGCGAAATGGGCGGGATGCTGCATGTCAGCCTTGACGTCGATTTCCTCGACCCCTCGATCGCCCCCGCTGTCGGCACCACGGTTCCCGGCGGCACGACGTTCCGCGAGGCGCATCTGGTGATGGAGCTTTTGCACGAAAGCGCGCTGGTCACCTCGCTGGATCTGGTCGAGCTGAACCCCTTTCTGGATGAGCGCGGACGCACCGCGAAATTGATGGTCGAACTGGTTGGCAGCCTGATGGGCCGTAAGGTATTTGACCGCCCCACACGGAGCTATTGATGCGTCGCAACCTGCTACAAGCGCCTGACGCGGTGGTGATGATCCGCCCGCATGCCTTTCATTCCAACCCTGAAACCGCTGCCGACAATGCGTTTCAACGCCAAAGCACCGAAGAGCGGTCCACGGTTTCAACCCGTGCCCGCACTGAATTCGACGTCGCGGTGAAAATACTGCGCGATCGCGGTGTGGCCGTGCATGTCTTTGAAGATGATGGCAGCCGCAACACGCCGGATTCAGTCTTTCCGAACAACTGGTTTTCCACTCATATCGGCGGCCATGTCGCGATTTATCCGATGCATACCCCGAACCGGCGCCGCGAGCGGCGCTCGGATGTGATCGAGATGCTGAAGACACATTACCGCGTGCAGGACGTGTTCGACTATTCGGGGCTGGAGCAGGACGGCATTGCTCTGGAAGGCACGGGCGCAATGGTATTGGATCATGTCGGGCGTATTGCCTATACGGTCAAATCCAACCGCGCCGATCCTGTTGCACTTGAGCGGTTCTGCACCCACTTTGGCTATGAGCCAATGGTATTCGAAGCGCATGACGCCTCGGGACGCGAGATCTATCACACCAATGTGCTGATGTGTATCGGCACCGAACTTGCCATGGTCGGATTGGAGAATGTGGTAAACCCCGCCCGCCGCGACGAAATCGCTCAGCGTCTGTCCGAAGGCGGGCGCGATGTGATCGCGCTGTCTCCGGCCGAAATTGCAGGGTTTGCCGGCAACGCCATTGAACTTTCGGGCGAAGACGGGCGGTTCTTGGCGCTATCGCGCACGGCTTTCACGACGCTAACCTCAGCAAACCGCGCGCGCATAGAACGGTTGCTGCCCTTGGTGCCCTTGGACGTGCCCACAATAGAACTCGCCGGCGGCTCAGTGCGCTGCATGATCGCCGGAATTCACCTCACCCCGCGTTCCGCAAAGGAAAACAAATGATTGCCCCATCACGTCAAGCCTATGTGCCATTTGTTTCGGTCGAAAACATGTTGCGGCTGGTGCTGCGATTGGGCGTAGAAACGGTCATCCGCGATCTGGTGGCCGAAATCGAAGCCGATTTCCGGCGCTGGCCCTTGTTCGACAAGACCCCGCGTGTGGCAAGCCATTCCGATATCGGCGTGATCGAGTTAATGCCAACCTCTGACGGGGAAAGCTATGGCTTCAAATATGTGAACGGCCATCCGTCGAATACCAAACAGGGGTTGCAGACCGTGACCGCATTCGGCCTTTTAGCTGATGTTGCAACGGGTTATCCGGTTTTGTTGTCAGAGATGACGATCCTGACCGCTCTGCGCACTGCCGCCACTTCGGCGATGGCGGCCAAGTGGCTTGCGCCCGCGGGGGCCACCACGATGGCGTTGATCGGCAATGGCGCACAGGCAGAATTTCAGGCGCTGGGCTTCAAGGCGGTTTGCGGTGTAACTGAAATCAGGCTCTATGACATAGACCCCGCCGCCACCGCCAAATGCGCGCGCAATCTGGCGAACCAGGGTCTGCAGGTTGTCTCTTGCAAAACTCCGGAAGAGGCCATCTTGGGGGCCCAGATCATCACTACCTGCACCGCAGACAAGCAATATGCCACCATCCTGACCGACAATATGGTTGGCGCGGGCGTCCATATTAACGCGGTTGGCGGCGATTGCCCCGGCAAGACCGAACTGCACAAAGACATCCTGCTGCGTTCCAGCGTTTTCGTGGAATATCCCGAACAAACCCGGATCGAAGGTGAGATCCAGCAGATGCCAGCCGATTTTGCAGTCACCGAGCTGTGGGAAGTCATCGCAGGTCAGACCAAAGGCCGCAGCGACCCACGCGAAATCACCCTGTTTGATTCAGTCGGGTTTGCGATCGAGGATTTCTCGGCCCTGCGTTACATTCGGTCGAAACTTGCCGAGACGGGGTTGTTCACTCAACTCGACATGATTGCTGATCCAGACGATCCGCGCGATTTGTTCGGGATGTTGCTGCGCGCGGCCTGATCATCGCACCGGGTCGCGATAGATGTGCGTCTTGCCCTGCCAATCTGTGATCCGATGCGCGGAGCCTTGGGCTTGCACATAGTCGGGGCCGATGGGCACTTTGCCAAAACCACCTGGTATATCAAGAACATAGGTCGGCAAACCAATCCCCGACATCCGCCCCCGAAGTGCGGCCATGATTGCCTGCCCCTCGGCAATCGTGGTGCGGAAATGGCTTGTTCCGCGCGCAAGGTCACAGTGATGCAGATAATAGGGCGTCACGCGGTTGCGCAGCAATTCGCGAAACAGTGCCTCCAGCACCGCCGCGTCATCATTGACCCCTCGCAGCAGCACGGATTGCGACAACAGCGGCATCCCCCCAGCGCTCAGCCGCGCCATGGCGGCTTTGGCAGCGACAGTCATCTCTTGAGGGTGGTTGGTATGAATGACCAGATAGCTTTGCGGCCGTCCCTGCAGGGCTGCGACCATTTCGGCGCTGATCCGCTCTGGGGCGACGACCGGCACACGGGTGTGAAAGCGCAGAATCTGAACGTGTGGAATTTCGGACAGTCGTGCTACGATCGACGCAATCCGGCGCGGCGAGAGGCTGAGTGGATCGCCACCAGTCAGGATCACCTCCCAAATCGCAGGATTGGCCGCGATATAGGCGTAGCTCGCCTCCAGATCGGCCTCTGGCAGCGCCGCCGCCTCGCCGACCACTTCGCGGCGAAAGCAAAAGCGGCAATAAACTTCACACGCATGGGTCACAGCCAGGATCACGCGGTCAGGATAGCGATGTGTCAGCCCGCGCGTCGGACTATAGGTGCCATCGCCGATTGGATCGCGCAACTCTTCGGGGCGGATGGTCAGTTCGGCGGCATCGGGTACAAACTGGCGCGCAATGCCATCCCCGGCTTCGACAATAGCCCCCAGCATCGCAGGGGTGATCCGCAGGCGGAACTCTGCGGCCACCGCCTCAAGCGCTGACTGCTGCTCTGGCACTGCAAGATTTGCCGCCAATAGGCCCTTCACGTCTTGCAGCACTCGCACCTGTGTCATCGTTGCCCCGTTTTGACCTTGCTTCGCGGCAATAGCCACAAAAGCCCCGCGAACACCAGAAAAATGCCCGCGGCATGGCTGCATAGCCCATGCTTGCTTGCACCCCAAATGCGCGATGGTGTAGAGTAGCGGCAACAATATCTAGACCTAATGCAGGAAGGCGCGGCCCCAGTGACCGACACTCCGGATACCCCTGAAACGGCAGACGACAAACCCGTTCGCATGCATCACGACGGCCCGCAGATCGACATCGCGTCCGAGATGAAGACCGCCTATCTCGACTATGCGATGAGCGTGATCGTCAGCCGCGCGATTCCCGATCTGCGCGATGGCCTAAAGCCCGTCCACCGCCGAATTCTGTTCGCGATGCACGAGACAAACAACAGCCACGACAAGCCGTATCGCAAGTCGGCACGCCCTGTGGGCGATACGATGGGCAAATACCACCCGCATGGTGACAGTGCCATCTATGACGCGCTGGTGCGGATGGCGCAGCCGTTCTCTATGAGCCTGAAGCTGTTGGACGGACAAGGCAACTTTGGCTCGATGGACGGTGATACGGCCGCCGCGATGCGCTATACCGAAGTGCGGATGGACAAACCTGCGGCCTTCCTGCTGGCCGATATCGACAAAGAAACCGTTGATTTCCAAGACAACTATGACGGCAAGGACCGTGAGCCTACGGTCTTGCCAGCTCGCTTTCCCAACATGCTGGTCAATGGTGCGGGCGGTATTGCCGTTGGTATGGCGACCAATATCCCCCCCCATAACTTGGGCGAAGTGATCGACGGCACGCTTGCGATGATCGACAATCCCGACATCAGCATCGAACAACTGATGGAGATCATTCCGGCCCCCGACTTCCCCACCGGCGCAACCATTCTGGGCCGGTCGGGCGCGCGCAAGGCCTACCTCGAGGGTCGGGGTTCGGTGATTATCCGCGCCAAGACCCGTATCGAGGAAATCCGCAAAGACCGCTGGGCGATCATCATCGACGAGGTGCCCTATCAGGTCAACAAGGCTCGGATGATCGAAATCATCGCCGAGGCCGTGCGCGACAAGCGCATCGAGGGCATTGCCCATGTGCAGGACGAATCCGACCGGATCGGCGTGCGTGTGGTGATCGAGCTGAAACGCGATGCGACAGCAGACGTGGTGCTGAACCAGCTGTATCGGTTTACGCCGATGCAGACGTCATTTGGCTGCAACATGCTGGCGCTGAATGGCGGTCGACCAGAGCAGTTGACACTTGCCGATTTTCTACGCCATTTCATAACCTTCCGCGAGGAAGTTGTTGCGCGGCGCACTGCGTTTGAACTGCGCAAAGCCCGAGAGCGCAGCCATATTCTCTGTGGCTTGGCGGTGGCGGTTTCAAACGTGGATGAAGTCGTCGCAACGATCCGCTCGTCTGCTGACCCTGCCGAGGCGCGCGAGCGGTTGATGACCCGTCGCTGGCCTGCGGGCGATATTATCCCCTATATCAAGCTGATAGACGACCCTTCTCATCCAGTGAATGAAGACGGTACCTATAACCTGTCCGAAATTCAGGCGCGTGCGATCCTGGATTTGCGCTTGCAACGCCTGACCGCGCTGGGGGTTAAGGAAGTCACTGACGAGTTGCAAGAGCTTGCCGCCAAGATCAAGGATTACCTGGACATCCTGGGCTCGCGTGACCGGATCATGACGATCATCTCGGATGAATTGCGCGAAGTCAAAGCCGCCTTTGCTGTGCCGCGTCGCACCGAAATCGTCGACTGGGGCGGCGATATGGACGACGAGGACCTGATCGAACGAGAGGATATGGTCGTCACAATCACCTCGGGCGGTTATATCAAACGCACCAATCTTGCCGAATTCCGCGCCCAAAATCGCGGTGGCAAGGGGCTGTCTTCGATGGCGACGAAAGAGGATGACGTGGTCACCACCTTGTTTGTGGCCAACACCCATACCAACCTGTTGTTCTTCACCACCGATGGCATGGTTTACAAGCTGAAAACCTGGCGTCTGCCGCTTGCGGGGCGCACCGCCAAGGGCAAGGCGATGGTCAATATCCTGCCGATCGCGACCGGAATTTCGATTGCGGCGCTGATGCCTGTCGATGCACCCGAAGAGGATTGGAACGATCTGCAGATCGTCTTCGCCACCTCGGATGGAGACGTGCGGCAGAATGATCTGTCCGATTTCGTCAACGTCAAACGCAACGGCAAGATCGCGATGAATCTGCCCGAAGGCGTGACCTTGGTGAACGCGGCAATTGCCGATGAGAATGACGACATCATGCTGGTCACCGCCGGTGGCCGCGCGATCCGCTTTTCGACTCAGGAAATTCGCGTGTTCAAATCGCGCGGATCGACCGGCGTGCGCGGCATTCGTCTGGGCAAAGACGATAAGGTCGTCTCGATGTCGATCATCCGCCATTTCGAGGCGGAACCAGATCAGCGCGCGGCCTACCTGAAACAACGACGCCTGATGGCGGGCGTGGTCGAGGACGAGGTCGATGACGAAGAAGATGTCGCGGCCGAGGGTCAGTTGAGCCCTGAGCGCTATGCCGAGATGTCAGCCGCCGAAGACCTGATCCTGACCATCACCACCTCGGGTTCGGGCAAGCTGTCGTCCAGCCACGATTATCCGGTGCGCGGACGTGGCGGCATGGGCGTGAAGGCGATGGATGGTGCGATGCGCGGTGGACCGCTCGTCGCCTCCTTCCCCGTCGAGATGTCGGACCAGATCATGCTGGCCACCAGCACGGGGCAGTCGATCCGTGTGCCAGTGGATCAGATTTCCTTCCGCTCACGCTCGGCAGGTGGGGTCAAGGTCTTCAACACAGGCAAGACCGAGGTCGTGGTTTCGGTCGCCCGCGTGGCCGAACAGGGAGAGGAGGAGTGATGCTGGCATGGCTCCCTTTGGCGTTGTTCGGACTTTTCATGGGGGCATTGATGATTGGAATTTCCCTTTATCAGGCAGCATGTTACCAACGATACTTGTCACAGCACATCAGCATCACTCAGGAAATGATGAGAGAACAAAAGCGCGCGCAAGTGGCGATTTCAAAACAAACCGCAGCCCTTGAACGCATCGCTGTTGCATGAGAACGTGACCCTGCTTGAGGGGCGGCTCGCCGAGTTAGCAGCGACGGGCCGGACCACGACCTACGGCGCTTTGGTCCGCGATCTGGACCTGCGCATCGGCGATCTGACCGCAGCGCTTGAGGATTTGATGGAGGCGGATGCCGCCGCCAACCGCCCCCTGCGGGCGGCGCTGTGTGAGGGGCGATTGGCAGGTGGGCTTCCGGCACGAGGTTTTTTCGTGAAAGCCGCCTCGCTGGGGTTTGACACCAGCGCCCCCTCAAGTTTCGTGGCCAACCAGCGCGCCGCCCTTTTCAACGCCGCCGCACAAGACTAAGAGAGCGAAATGACGAATTCATTACACATCATCGGCGGCGGCATGGCCGGATCAGAGGCCGCTTGGCAGGCGGCTGAATTGGGCCAGCGCGTGGTGATCCACGAAATGCGCCCCGAAGTTGGAACCTTCGCGCATCGCACCGGCAATTTTGCCGAGATGGTCTGCTCGAACTCCTTCCGCTCGGATGATGACGAACAAAACGCGGTTGGCCTCTTGCATTGGGAAATGCGCGCCGCAAGGGGCCTGATCATGGAGATGGCCAGCGCCCACCGCCTGCCTGCGGGTGGCGCACTGGCCGTCGACCGCGATCCCTTTGCCGAGGCCGTGACCGCGCGGCTGAAATCACATCCGCTGATTTCCTCTAGCTATGAAGAGATCACCGAGCTGCCCGATCAGGGCAATTGGATCGTTGCCACCGGCCCGTTGACCTCGGGCAAACTGGCCCAGAGCATCCGTGCCGCGACCGGTGCGGACCAGCTTGCGTTTTTCGATGCGATCGCTCCTATCGTCTATGCCGAAAGCGTTGATATGTCGGTGGCCTGGATGCAGTCGCGCTATGACAAGGGCGAGACGGCAGAAGAGCAGACCGCCTATATGAACTGCCCGATGACCAAGGACGAATATGAGGCCTTCATCGACGCTCTGCTCGCGGCCGAAAAGACCGAATTTCACGAAGGCGAAACCACGGGCTATTTCGACGGCTGTCTGCCCATCGAAGTGATGGCGGAACGCGGGCGCGAAACCCTGCGCTTTGGTCCGATGAAGCCTGTCGGGCTGACCAATCCGCATAGTCCGATGAAGCCATATGCCGTGGTGCAACTGCGCCGCGACAATAAACTGGGCACGCTCTACAACATTGTCGGTTTCCAAACCAAGATGAAGTACGGCGCGCAAACTTCTGTTTTTAAAATGATTCCCGGATTGAGCGATGCGAGCTTTGCGCGGCTGGGTGGCATCCATCGCAATACCTTTATTAACTCACCGACGCTGCTGGACGACCAGATGCGGCTGAAATCGCGGCCCAATATCCGCTTTGCAGGCCAGATAACAGGCGTTGAGGGCTATGTTGAATCCGCCGCAATGGGCTTGCTTGCCGGACGCATGGCTGCGGCAGAGATGGCCGGGCGCATTTTGCCGCCGCCACCGCCTGAAACCGCGATGGGCGCGTTGATCACCCATATCACTGGCGGGGCCGAGGCGAAGACCTTCCAGCCGATGAACGTCAACTTCGGCCTCTTTCCCCCGATTGACGCGCGCGGCGGTCGCAAAGGTCGCAAGGACCGCTACAAGGCCTATACCGACCGCGCGAAAGAGATGTTTACTGCATGGCTGGCTTCGTAACCCGCTTTGCGCCCTCGCCGACCGGTCCTTTACATCTGGGCCATGCCTATTCGGCTATTCTTGCGCATGACATGGCTCGTGAAGCGGGCGGTCGGTTTCTGGTGCGGATGGAGGACACTGATCTTTTACGCTGCAAGCCCGAATGGAAATCCGCCATTATTGAGGATTTGCAGTGGCTTGGACTCAACTGGGATGGGCCTGTCCTTAACCAGTCTTCTCATATTCAGTCCTATGCGACCAGACTTGAGACCCTGATATGCGCTGGCCTGCTTTACCCGTGTTCGTGTACGCGTGGCGACATCCGCGCAGCCCTTGCTGCGCCGCAGGAAGGTGTGGCGCATCAGATCTATCCCGGAACCTGTCGCCGTCGCCCCATGTCGGACAGGCGTCCGGGTGACGCACTCCGGCTCGATCTTACCAAGGCTTTGGCGCAACTGGACCCGTCTGGCCTTGAGTATTCAGAAACCGGGCCGCGTCACACGGGCCGGCACTGCATTAATCCCGAGGAGGCACAGCGGACAATCGGTGACATTGTTCTGCACCGTAAGGACGAAGAGATTGTCGCCTACTTCCTTGCCTCGGCCTTCGATGACGCGGATCAAGCGATCAGCCATGTGATCCGCGGCGAAGATCTGTTCGCCTTCACCCCGATCCAAGTGATCTTGCAGCACCTCTTGTCCCTTCCGACCCCGGTTTACCATCATCATCGCCTGATCCGCGACGATCAGGGCAAGCGGCTGGCCAAGCGCGATGATGCCCGTGCGATTGCGAAATACCGGTCTGAGGGCGCCTCTGCACAGGATATTCGTCGTATGGTCGGGCTAGAGCGGGTCTGAAATCACCACCCGCTCGCCATCTCGCACGGCCGTATAAAAGCAGCTGCGCCGATTGGTATGGCAGGCTGGCCCCTCTTGCGTGACCAGCGCAAGCAGACAATCGTCGTCGCAGTCTACCCGCATCTCGACCAGGCGCTGCACATGGCCCGAGGTTTCACCCTTGGCCCAAAAGTTTGACCGCGAGCGCGACCAATAGGTCATCGCCCCGGTTTCCAACGTGCGCGCGAGGCTTGCCGCATTCATCCAAGCCATCATCAGAACCTCACCGGTCTGATGATCCTGCGCGATGCAAGGGATCAGGCCGCTGGCATCATACTTTAGCAGTGAGGCGTCGAATTTCATCGGCTTCTCCTTGGACTTGGGCCTTGAGTGGCTTATCTTGGGTTTAGCCAAAGGGAAAGCCATGAGCGATAGTGATCTTGTCAAACTCTATTCAGGTCGCATTCTTGCCTTGGCGGCTGACATTCCGCATTTGGGCCGGCTGCCTGCGCCACAGGGCAGCGCACGCAAACGCTCGCCGCTGTGTGGCTCGACTGTGACCGTTGATGTAGCGGTAGAGAACGGGCGGATCAGCGAATTTGCGCAAGACGTCAAAGCCTGTGCCTTGGGGCAAGCCTCGGCCGCCATCTTGGGCAACTGTGTGATTGGACGCAGCTTGCCCGAGCTTCACGTCGCGCGCGAGGCCTTGCTGCGCATGTTGAAAGAACAGGGCCCTGTTCCGACGCCGCCTTTCGATGGCTACGAAGTCCTGATCCCCGCGCGCGACTACAAGAATCGTCACGCGTCAATTCTGTTAGCGCTCGAGGCAACCTGCGAAGCGATGGCCTCGGCAGGCGGATAAAAAAACGCCGCACATCCGAGGGGATGGCGGCGTAAAGTAGCGTTCTTGAACCAGCAAGAGGTAGGGCAACCTCGGGCGCATCACTTGGGGACAGACGCGACAACCGGTTCGACAAGACCGCAGGCAGAAACCTAAAGCGTTCCAGACATACCCAGTCCGGCGAAAAGCAGGGCAAACAGTGACACAACCCCCACGGCATCCATCACCATGGCTTTTGGCGAGTGGTTCAGGATCTCGGTAATCTCTTTGAGCATTGCGACCTCCATTTGCTTTGTTCCTATATTGTTCTCAAATTGGTAACGGTTTGTAAAGAACTTTATGTGAACATTTCAAAGATTCTGAACGCAATTCACCGCCCGCGGCATGCTCCATCTGGCCACGCACACAGGATTTAGGGTGTTTCAGCCTACTGACAGCAGTTTGATCGCACGATCTTGATCCAGCAACCAGAGCAGCACGCGTGCAGCTGCGCCGCGAGGGCTAATCAGGCCGGGATCATCGCTCAGCAACTTGCGCGCATCACTCTGCGCGATGGCCATCAGGCCTGCCTGCCGCTCCATATCGGCGACGCGAAACCGGGGAAGCCCGGATTGTGCGGTGCCTATCAGATCGCCTGCCCCGCGCATGACCATGTCTTCCTCTGAAATCCGAAACCCGTCCTCGCTGTCACGGATCACCTTCAAGCGCCGCTCGCCACCCTCGGACAAAGGGGCTTGATAGAGCAGCAGGCACGTCGATTCCGCCGACCCGCGCCCCACCCTTCCGCGCAACTGATGCAGTTGTGCAAGGCCAAAGGTTTCGGCGCGCTCAATCACCATGATGCTGGCGTTCGGAACATTGACCCCCACTTCAATCACAGTTGTGGCCACCAGAATCTTGGTCTGCCCCGCCACAAAGCGCGCCATTGCGGCATCCTTTTCAGCAGGGGGCATCTGGCCATGCACCATCCCGACGACCTCGCCCAAAGCCGCGCGCAAGGCCGCAAAGCGTGCCTCGGCACTGGCATAATCCAGCGTCTCGGACTCCTCGACCAAGGGGCAAACCCAATAGGCCTGCCGCCCCTCGGCGACCGCCTTGGCCAGATGACCCACCACCTCATCCAAACGCGCCGTGGAGATCAAAGCGGTGCGGATCGGCTGCCGCCCCGCAGGTTTTTCATCCAGAACCGAGATATCCATATCGCCATAACTGACCAGTGCAAGCGAGCGTGGGATCGGCGTGGCGGTCATCACCAGCACATCGACCGCCTCCCCTTTTGAGCCAAGCTCCATCCGCTGCGCCACGCCAAAGCGGTGCTGCTCGTCAATCACCGCAAGCCGAAGATCCTGAAAGAACACGTCTTTTTGGAAAACCGCGTGGGTGCCGACCAAAATGCCGATCCGTCCATCTTGTAGCGCGACCAACTTGTTCGCCCGCTCAGCCCCCTTATCACGCCCCGTCAACAGCTCCAGCCGGACGCCAGCCGCCTCGGCCAGAGGGGCGAGACCTGCAAAGTGCTGACGCGCCAAAATCTCGGTCGGGGCCATCAAAACGCCCTGCCCGCCTGCCTCGACGGCAATCAAAAGCGCCATGAAGGCGACCAAGGTTTTGCCCGAGCCAACATCGCCCTGCAGCAACCGGTTCATCCGCACGGGTCGCGCCATATCGGTCGAGATTTCGGCAATCGCGCGGGTTTGCGCCCGCGTCGGTGTATATGGCAAAGACGACAGCACCTGCGCCTGCAGCACGCCCGTGCCTTGGCTCACCGTGCCACCAACCCGCCGCATTGACGCGCGCGCCAGCGACAGCGTCAACTGATGCGCAAAAAGTTCATCATACGCAAGGCGTTGGCGCGCCGGCGTGGTAAAGGCAAGATCAGCCTGCTGTGCAGGAGCGTGGGCTGCTTCGACCGCCGCATGCCAATCAGGCCAGCTTTCCCGCAGTTTCAGACCCGGGTCGATCCATTCTGGCAAGTCAGGTGTGCGAGCTAAAGTGCTCGCGATAGCTTTACCAACCAGTTTTTGCGTCACCCCTGCAACCAGCGGATAGACCGGTTCAAACAACGGCAAATCCTGCGCTTCTTCGGGGCGCAAAACATGGTCGGGATGAACCATCTGGGCAACGCCGTCAAAAAGCTCGACCCGCCCCGAAACCAGACGCCGTTGCCCGAAGGGCAGAAGGCTTTGCAGATACTCGCCTCGAGCATGGAAAAATACCAGCTGAAACTCGATCTCTGCGTCGCGGACCATGATCCGGTAAGGCCGTCCCTTCACCCGCGGCGGAAGGTGGTTGCCCACCTCGACCTCGACCGTTACCGTGCAGGGCAAGACCACTTCGCGCACGGATGTCTTGCGAGCGCGATCCACCGCAGAATGCGGCAGAACAAACAATAGGTCCTTGGGCTTTTCCACACCTAACGCGTTGAAAGCCTTTGCAGTTTTAGGCCCAACGCCATCCAGAGTTTCCAGTCCCGCAAACAGCGGAAACAGAATCTCTGGCCGGGTCATGCCTGACCTATCAGCGCAATCCAGCCCTCTTCATCAATCACATCGACACCGAATTTCTCGGCATCTTTCGCCTTGGAACCAGCCCCCGGCCCTGCGATGACAAGATCGGTTTTCACCGACACCGAACCTGCGACCTTGGCGCCCAAGGCCTCGGCCCGCGATTTGGCCTCGGCGCGGCTCATCTTTTCAAGGGTGCCGGTAAAGACCAGCGTCTTCCCCGCAATCGGGCTGTTCACAGGTGCGGGCACGGCCACCGCCATAACCTGCAACTCGGCGACCAGCCGGTCGATCGCGCTGCGTTCGACATCATTCTGGAACGCCGCGACCAGTGAATCGGCCATCACCTTGCCAACACCATCAATGGCGATCAACTCTGCCCAAGCCGAATTTCCCTCGACCGCTTGCGTCAGGCCCGCCTCCAAAGCCACCCAAGTGCCGTAATGGCGCGCAAGCAGGGTCGAGGCTTGCTCGCCTGCATGTCGGATACCGAGGCCAAATATCAGCCGATCCAGTGAGATCTGGCGCTTGGCGTTGATTGAGGCAAAGAGTTTTTTCGCGGACGTCTCGCCAAAACCATTGCGATTTTTGAGCTTTCGCATCGGATTAGCGGCATCGCGCCGCTCCAGAGTAAAAATATCAGCTGGTGTTTTTACCGGCAAATCCGAGTCGTTAAAAAAGAATTCGATCTGCTTTGCACCCAGACCTTCGATATCGAAAGCGCCACGCGAAACGAAATGTTTCAAGCGTTCAACGGCCTGAGCCGGACAAATCAGCCCCCCGGTGCAGCGGCGAACCGCATCGCCAGGCTCGCGGATGGCGGGAGATCCGCATTCGGGACAGACCTCGGGAAATTCAAACGGCACCGCGGCAGAGGGGCGTTTTTCCAGATCAACATCGTTGATTTTCGGGATAACGTCGCCAGCGCGATAAACCTGAACCCAATCGCCGACCCGGATGTCGCGCCCATCACGGATCGGTTGCCCTTTGGCGTCGCGTCCGGCGATATAATCTTCATTGTGCAGCGTGGCGTTCGAAACCACCACCCCGCCAACGGTAACCGGAGCCAGTCGGGCCACCGGTGACAATGCGCCCGTGCGACCGACCTGAATGTCAATCGCCTCAAGCCGAGTCCAAGCCAGTTCAGCCGGGAATTTATGCGCAATCGCCCAGCGTGGTGTGGTCGAGCGCATACCAAGTCGGGACTGCAGCGCTAGATCGTTCACCTTGTAGACAACACCATCGATGTCATAGCCCAAGGTCGCCCGCTGGGCCTCAATGGCGTGATATTGCTCAAGCAGCGAGTCTGGCCCCGAGCAAAGACTGGTCAGAGGGTTGGTCTTGAACCCGAGTGCGGACAGCTTTTCGATGGCTTCGAACTGGGTGCGGGCAAGTGGCTCGGAAACGGTGCCCCACGCGTAAGCAAAGAACTTCAACGGGCGCGACTGGGTGATTTTTGGATCCAGCTGACGCAAAGATCCAGCCGCCGCATTTCGAGGATTGGCAAACACCTTTTCGCCCGCCTCAATTTGACGCGCATTCAAAGCGGCAAAATCGGCGTGGCTCATATAGACCTCGCCCCGCACCTCAAGGATGGCAGGTGCGTTCTTCAACTTTTTAGGAATATCGGCGATGGTCATCGCATTTTCAGTGACATTCTCACCCACGGCGCCATCGCCTCGGGTTACCGCGTGATCCAGCTTGCCATTGCGGTAGTGCAGCGACAAAGACAGCCCGTCGATCTTTGGCTCCGCCGTATAGAACAGCGAGGATTCATGTTCGAGAAACTTGCGCACACGCTCGTCGAAATCGGTAACATCGACGTCCTCAAAGGCATTTTCCAGAGACAGCATAGGTTTGCTATGCGCAATCTTGGCAAAACCCTCGGCCACGGCAGCACCCACTTGCAAGGAGGGACTATCGTCGCGCAGCAACTCTGGAAAGGCCGCCTCAAGCGCTGTATTGCGCCGCTTCAAACCATCAAATTCGGCGTCCGAAATCTTTGGGGCGTCGTCGGTGTGATAGGCTCGATTCGCCGCTTTCAGCAACTGGGCAAGCCGCGCAAGTTCCTCGCGCGCCTCTTCCAGGTTTAAATCTGCTACCGGCTTGTCCTGCTGCATCTCTGCCGCCTCCTTTGACTTCGGCCAAAGTTATGCTGCATGCACAGAATGGGCAAGGTCGCCTGCGCGGTTAAGCGCTTGCCGCGAGCTGGGTCGGTGCAGCGGCAACGGGTGCCGGGTCGCGCAACACATAGCCACGTCCCCAGACGGTTTCGATATAATTCGCCCCCCCTGTCGCCTCGGCCAGTTTTTTGCGCAGTTTGCAGATGAACACGTCGATGATCTTCAGCTCGGGTTCATCCATGCCTCCGTAGAGGTGATTGAGGAACATCTCTTTGGTCAGCGTCGTGCCCTTGCGCAGAGACAGAAGTTCCAGCATCTGATATTCCTTGCCGGTCAGATGAACGGTCGATCCCATCACATCGACGGTCTTGGCATCGAGATTGACATTCACCTGACCTGTGCGAATCACCGACTGGCTGTGTCCTTTGGACCGGCGGATGATCGCATGGATTCGCGCAACCAGCTCTTCGCGATGAAAGGGTTTGGTCAGATAATCGTCTGCGCCAAAGCCAAACCCTTTGATCTTGCTTTCCGTGTCATCCGAACCGGAAAGAATCAGAATCGGTGTTTCAACCCGTGCCAGACGCAGTTGGCGCAGCACCTCGTGCCCCGACATATCAGGCAAGTTCAGATCAAGAAGGATCAAATCATAATCATAAAGCTTCGCCAGATCGACGCCATCTTCGCCAAGATCCGTACAATACACGTTTAGGTTGGCATGAGTCAGCATCAGTTCAATGCTGCGCGAGGTCGTCGGATCGTCTTCAACAAGCAAGATTCGCATATGGTAAGCTCCGTCAAATGGCCATCTTCGTTAACAACTTTGGCGAGCAATGGTTAACTGACAGTTACCTTGACGAAATGAAACGCAAAAACAACTTAAAGTTGTCTATATTTTTGCAATGCTGTGACACGGAGTGCTTTTTCGCCATGCTTTTCAATGGCCCGACGCCAGATCGAGAATTCTTCCTCGGACAGCTCATAACGCTCCAATGCCTCTCTTTCGCTCAAAAGCCCGTAAACCACCGCTTTGACCACCACAGCTTTGCGACTTGCAACCCATCGGCGAGTCGCAGGGCTGGGCAAATCTGCGCGTGAGAGGGTGCTTCCGTCGGGCAAAGTCACCTGCCTTGGGCCATCTACTTTTTTCAAAAACATGGGCGGTTCCTTTTTCATACCCGCAAAGGATGTAGGAACACGCTTAAACAAGGGTAAAGCGAGGGGTTGAGAGTATCACGCATTTTCCTATATTGCAGGGGAATGCGAGAGCGCCGTTTCCCCGGATCGTGATATGTTAGACCAGCCCCTGAATTCGCTTGGCTTTGCCAAGGCTCCTGCCGACACCCGCGTGGTGGTCGCCATGTCGGGTGGCGTCGACTCGTCGGTTGTGGCGGCGCAGCTTGCCGAGCAAGGCTATGACGTCGTCGGCGTCACGCTGCAGCTTTATGATCATGGCGCGGCTTTGGCGAAAAAGGGCGCCTGCTGTGCTGGGCGCGATATTCACGATGCCGCGCGCGTGGCTGAAAAAATGGGCTTTCCCCATTACGTGCTCGACTACGAAAACACCTTCCGCGAGGCGGTGATCGAGGAATTTGCCGATGCCTATCTGGCCGGGGCGACGCCGGTGCCCTGTATCCGTTGCAATGAGCGGGTGAAGTTCAAGGACCTTTTGGCCACCGCGCGCGATCTGAATGCCGATTGCATGGCGACGGGGCATTATATTCAACGCAAAGTGGGTCTTGGCCCAGAGTTGCATATGGCAACCGACTCCAATCGCGACCAGAGCTATTTCCTGTTCTCGACCACGTCTGAACAGCTGTCTTACCTGCGCTTTCCATTGGGCCATCTGGCCTCGAAGGCCGAGACGCGGGCGCTGGCTGCGAAATACGGGCTGTCGGTGGCCGACAAGCCCGACAGTCAGGACATCTGCTTTGTGCCAAATGGCAACTATGCTGCGGTCATCGAAAAACTGCGGCCGGGGTCGGCAGAGCCCGGCGATATCATTGATACGGCAGGCAACATTCTGGGCCATCATCGCGGTGTGATCCACTACACCATCGGCCAGCGCAAAGGTTTGGGGATCGGCGGTCTTGGCGACCCGCTCTATGTGGTGCGGCTTGATCCCGGGGCACGCCATGTCATCGTCGGCCCGCGTGAGGCGCTGTCGACCCGCACGATCCCGCTGCGCGAGATCAACTGGTTGGGCGACGCGCCTTTCACCTCGCGTGATGAGTGGCATCTGGGGGTCAAGGTCCGCTCGACCCGCCCACCGCGGCCGGCGGTGATCCGGCCGATCTCGGCGACCGAGGCGATGGTAGAGCTGCTGGATCCCGAAGATGGGGTTTCGGCGGGTCAGGCCTGTGTGTTCTACGCCCCGGAAGGCAGCCGCGTTTTTGGCGGCGGCTGGATCTGGAAGGGAAGCGTCGGCTGACCCCGTGATTGTTTGGGCAGGTCGGCTGCGAGGGCAAGGTACTTTGGTTGTCATGCCAAAGGGTTAACTGCGATTGAGCGCCGCAAGCACCGATTTGGCGGCGCGCAGACCGGGGGCTTCGCCGCCCTGACCAAGACGCTGCATTGTGAGGGCCATTGCCTTCATCTGCTCGGGCGCACCTTGCAGCAGATCCAGCAGCACGGGCGCGATCAGATCTGCCCGACAGCGCGGCCCGATAAACTCGGGCACGGCGCGGGTGTCAGAAACCAGATTGACCAAAGTCACACTATCTATCAGGGCCGCGCGCTGCATCAGCCAAAGCGTGAGAGGGTGCATATCATAGGCGATCACCATGGGGCAGTTGTTGGCAGCGAGTTCAAGTGAAACTGTGCCCGAGGCAGCAATCGCTACATCCGCCGCTGCAAACGCCGCACGCTTCAGCGTTTTATCCTGAATGATCTGCGGCTTCATCGGCCAGTCTTTCGACAGATCGGCAACCAGATCGGCGACACCGCGCAGGGTCGGCAGCACCACACGCGCCTTGGGGTGGACGGCTTTGACTCGGGCCAACACTTCGCCGATCACCGGCGCAAGACGGCTGACCTCGCCACGCCGCGAGCCCGGCAAAGCAAGGATCAACGGCCCTTCACCCGCCATCAATGCCCGTTCGGCCGGCGTAGCCAGCGGTTCGGCGACCACAGGATGTCCAACGAAATCGCAGCTCATGCCCGCAGCCTGCATCAAGGGCGGTTCAAACGGCAGCAGCGCCAGCACATGATCAATCACCCGCGCCATCTTTTGCGCTCGCTTGGGCCGCCATGCCCAAACCGAAGGCGCGACATAGTGAATTGTGCGCAGATCGGGGCGCGCAGCCTTGGCGAGGCTTGCGACGCGCAGGCAGAAGTCGGGGCTGTCGATGGTGATCAGCGCCGCTGGATCAGCCGCGACCGCCGCCGTAGCCGTCTCGCGAATCCTACGTTTGAGGTGGCGGTATTTTGGCAGCACCTCTGCGATGCCCATGATCGACAGTTCTTCCATTGCGAACAAACTCTCAAGCCCTTCGGCCTGCATGAGCGGCCCGCCAACACCTGCAAAGGTTACCTTGGGATGCAGCTCGCGCAGGCCCGCCATCAGGGCCGCCCCCAGGCGGTCGCCCGAAGGCTCGCCCGCAATCAGAAAAAACGTCAGCGCGCCCACAAGAACAGGCCCAGCCGTGCCGCCTCAGCCTGCATGGCGGGCAGATCAAGGCAGATCACCGAGCCTGCCTGAAAACATACCCCCGACAGACCTGCATCAGCCACGCGGCGCAGGGTTTCCACGCCGATGGTCGGAAGGTCGATGCGGCGGTCCTGGTCGGGCTTGGCGGCTTTGTAAAACAGGCCCCCTTTGGGCCTCAGATCAGAGGGCAGCGCCGCCACACCCGCCAGCATTGCGTCGGTGCCCGCCAGCGTCTCGACACCCAGACATAGGCCGCCTGCCACCACTGCACCCTGCCCCACATCGACGGCGCCCAAGGCCGCCACGATTTGTGCGGCGCGTTCGGCGTCCAGCTCATCCTGCGCGCCAACCTGCCCCGACAAAACGGCGGCCTGTGGCAGCAAGGCAGGCGCAACGGCCTCGACACCCACAATGGCGAAGCCCGCCTCTACAAAAATCGCGATCACTTCGCGCAAGGTTGCATCGTCGCCTGCCTGCATTGCCCGCAACAAGCGCGGCACCATCTGCGCGGTTTGCGGGTCAAACAGCGATGGATCAAGCCGGGGGCGCTGCACCGCGCCAGCAAAGATCACCTGCGTCACATCCGCGTCTTCCAGCGCGCGCAAAAACAGTGCCAGACGCTCGACCCGAAACACTTGATCGACCTTGAGCGCATCGGGGGCAAAGCCATCAAGCGCGCAGATCATTGGCCGCACGGGCAAGGCCTGCACAAGCGCCGCTGGCAAACCGCCACGGCCGGCAATCAGCGCAAGACGGCTCATTTCGGGGTCAGAAACGAGCGATCCGAGGCAGAGAGCACGAAATCGGTCATTTCGCGCACATAGTCGCTTTCGGTTTCCTCAGCGAGTTTGCGGGCGCGGTCCAGAAACGATCCGTCGCCCTGCGCCAGCATCTGAAAAGCTGCGCGCATCGCCGTAATGTCGCCGCGCCCGACACCGCGCCGCTTGAGCCCGACAAGGTTCAGCCCGTCCAGAACCCCGCGCGGCCCTTGCACAAGGCCAAAGGGCAGCACGTCGTTGGTCACCATCGTCACCGCACCAATAATCGCACCGCGACCGACGCGCACAAATTGGTGGATGCCTGAAAGTCCACCGATGATCACGTCATCGCCAATCTGGCAATGCCCCGCAATCGCGACCTGATTGGCAAGGATCACCCGAGCGCCCAAAACTGCGTCGTGGCCGACATGCGCGCCAGTCATGATCAGACAGTCGTCGCCAACGCGCGTCACACCGCCGCCACCCTCGGTGCCTGTGTTCAACGTGGCCCCCTCGCGAATCCGACAGCGCGCGCCCACGATCAGCCGTGTGCGCTCGCCCTTGAACTTCAGATCCTGCGGGATTTCACCGACGCAGGCGAAGGGAAAGATCACCGTCCCCGCGCCGACATCCGTCCATCCCGTCACCACGGCATGCGATTTCACCACCACGCCCTCGGCCAGTGTCACCTCGGGTCCGATCAGCGAAAACGGGCCTATCTCACAGCCTGCGCCAATCACGGCACCCGCCTCGATCACGGCAGAAGGATGGATACGGGCCTTGGCCGAGATGCTCATCGCTCAGGCCTTCGGCACATCAAACATGGCCATGAATTCGGCCTCACAGGCCAGCTCATCGCCCACCATCGCGCGGCCTGCGAACTTCCAGACCCGACCGCCTCCGCGCAGCGCGGTAACATGCAGCTCGAGAACATCGCCCGGCACCACTTTGCGGCGGAACTTGACCGCATCGACGCCCATAAAAAACACGTTGGCGTTCTTGTCGACCAGATCCATCGACAGGCCCACCAGAATACCGCTGGTCTGGGCCATCGCTTCGATGATCATCACCCCCGGAAACACCGGCATTCCGGGGAAATGCCCTTGAAACTGAGGCTCGTTAAACGTGATATTCTTGATCCCGACACAAGACTTGTTGATGTGAATATCGCGCACCTTATCCACCAACAAAAACGGATAGCGATGTGGGATGATCCTTTGGATCAGGGAAAGATCGGCCTCAAGCGGCGCTGTGGTCTGGTCTGTCATGGCGTCTCCGACTGTTCGGGCCCTCTTTCCGGGGCTGCTTCCTTGCTATCCAAAACCGAGGCCCGAAACAAGCCGAAGTGGACTAGGGCTGTTCCGCCGCGGGCCCATCGCCCAACCGCGCGTCAATCTGGGCAATCACCTCTTTGGTGATGTCGATAGACCCAAGCGATACAATCACGCCAGCCTTGTCCAAAACCGCGACGGCCCCCCGTGCCACCATGTAGTCGCCGATGATGGGGCCAATAGTGTTAAAGAAATCTTGCCTTTGTTGCTCGCGCAGGCGCGACAGATCACGTGATTTTGCCTCTTGTGCGCTGCGCAAACCGTTTGCCTTGACGTCAAAGGCATCGGCGAGCGGCCGAAACTCTTCTGGCGCCATAGTCGCCCGACGATCGGTCAGATCGCGCTCTTCCGCCTCAAGTGCGGCATCGATCTTGCGGTTTTCAGCAACAAGCGCTGCGGTTTGCTGCTCAAAGGCCGCCTGCAAGGCACGTCCATAGCGGGTTCCGGAAAACAGCTGTTCCTGATCCAGCGTGACAATCGAGCTTTTGAGCAGCTCGGGCGATTGAGCAAGGCCAGCGCATGGCACCGCCCCCAACCAAACCACGCACCCCAAGCTGGCCCAGAGCCGTCGCATCAGAATGACGTTGAAATCGTCAGATCGAACTTCTGCTCCTTGTCGTAGCTCTCTTTCTTCAACGCGTCAGAATAGTTGAAGCGCAACGGGCCGACCGGCGTATCCCACAAGATCGACGCCCCGATGACCGAGCGGACATGGGCGCTGTCGGTGGTTCCGGCAGCTGAGTTCCCCGAGTTCCAGACCGAACCGATATCAAAGAAAGTTCCGCCCTTGATGCCGTACTCTTCGGGCAAACCTATTGGAAAGTCAGCCTCAAGGCGCATCACGGCATATTTGTTTCCGCCCAGAGCGTCATTGTTTGTGCCCGAGGTCAGATCGCGTGGCCCCAGTCCGTTGACTTCAAAGCCCCGGATCTTGCCATTGCCAAAAAAGCGGTCCGTGACCCGGGTGGAATAGCCGCCAAAGCCGTTGATCATGCCGGCTTCAAAAATCGCGCGCACGGCGACTTCTTCTTTCATGATCTTGGTTTCAGCAACCGCAAGCGCATTGGTTTCGATGTATTTCACATCGCCACCCAAACCCACAAAATCCTGACCAAAGCGCAGGATAAGGCTGCTGTTCGGGTTCAGCCCTGTAATCCGGTTGTCAAAGTTGTACGTGTATCCCACGCCGCTGCCAAATTTCCCGCCCTCTTCAGCGGTCAGACTTGGCGACAGCGCATCCACATTGCTGATCGTATCGCGAAACGCCTTGTAGCGCAGTTCGAGCCGCGCCTGCTCGGCAATGGGGAACTCTAGCGCTGGGGTGATGTTGATCTGCTGTGTGTCATAATAGGCGTTGCTGTTGTTGGTCTCGGCATAGCCCGCCCCCAGCTTCAGCTTCAGATCACGGCCCAGCAACGCGGGTTCGACAAACGAGAAAGAGCTGTCGACCGTATTGGTGCCCGTCGAAAGATTGATCGACAAGCCTTGGCCGCGGCCGAGGAAGTTGGTTTCGGAAAAACCGAAAGTCAAACCAAAGCCAGCCGAAGAGCCATAAGTCGCGCCGAGGCTGATTGACCCCGTAGGTTTTTCGACCACATCGACGTTGACCACCACCTGATCCGCGTTGGTGCCGGGTTTGGCATCCACCTTGGCATCCGAGAAAAAGCCAAGCGCGCGGATGCGTTCCGCCGCTTGACGGATTTCGCGCGGATTGAAGGGGTCGCCTTCAACCGAGCGGAACTGCCGACGCACGACCTGATCAAGTGTTGTCGTATTGCCTTCAATATCAATACGTTCGATGAAGACCTTATCACCGCGCGTGATCACATATTCCACGTCCAGAGTTTGATCGCGGTCGTTGCGCACCAGTCGCGGCTCGATCCGAACAAAGTTCAGACCTTTCTTCACCGCCAGATTTTCCATCCGCGAAATGTTGTTCTCGATGATCGCAGGTGAATAGACCACGCCCGAGCGCGCGCGCTGCACCGCGGCAAAATCAGCGGCATTCACGCCCTCCACAGCCGAAACAGTGCTGACCTTGCCGATCTTGAACTGTTTGCCTTCCCTCAAGCTATAGCTGACGAAAGTAGCGTTGCGTTCGCGCGACAACTGCCCTTGTGCGTCCAACACCTGCACATCGACATAGCCGCGCGACAGATAGAAATCGCGCAGCATCTGCTTGTCAACCTCGAGCCGCTCCGGCACAAAGGTATCTGCCTTAATCAACTGGCGCAGGAAACCGGCCTGCTTGGTCTGCAAGACCTGACGCAAGCGGCGATCGCTGAACGCGCGGTTGCCCACAAAACTGATCTTTTCATTCTCGACCACCTTGCCTTCGGTAATGTTGAACACCAGATCGACGCGGTTGTTCGAGCGGCGGATGATCTTGGGGTCCACCGATGCCGCCAGACGCCCCTGCACCCGGTAGGCTTCGGCAATATCGGCGGCATCTTGCTCGGCCTGCGACGGCGAATAGATGAGGCGCGACTTCGACTTGATGAGCCCGCTTAGCGTATCGTCCTTGATGCGCTTGTTGCCCTGAAAATCGACCACGTTGAGTGTCGGATATTCCTGCACTTTGATCACAAGCGTGCCGCCACTTGGCACAAGATCCACTTTTTCAAACAGGCCCGAGGCTACAATCCGATTGTAGGCGTCGTTCAGCGCGCCTGCCGACACACTCTGCCCACGCTTGATTCCCGCATACGACAAGATCGTCGCGGCATCGACGCGCTCATTGCCTTCGATTTTGACGGCGCCAAAACTATAGCTTTGCGCCACCGCCTCTGTCAGGAACGGCGCCGAAACCATTGCAGTTGAAAGAAGAATGGAGATGAGTGCGGGTCGCATCACACTGCGGGGCTTTGCAACATGATCTTGCTTTGCGCCTGACAATCTTGCCATGTGTAGCCCCCGAGTGCACTATATCCTGTGCATCTGACTAAACGCTACCGCAAGCAATGTCAAAAGGATGGCCTCTGATTTAACAGAAATTCGCCGCGCCAGAGACCCATCGGCAACAGCGGTGAAAATTAGTAGTGACCCATGATCGCATGGCCCAGAAACGCGCCCGACAAAAGCCCGACCAAGATGGTTCCGGCCGTAAACAAACGGTCAGAATTCAACCAAACCAACAAGGAGAGCCCTTTATAGCCGTTCAAAACTGCCTGCATTGCTATAACCCTTCGAATACCAGAGAGACTGATCTGATCCGAAATTAAGCTCAGATTATGGCAGCACTATGGCTAAGACCTAGCCACAACGAATATCATTGCTCAGTGCAAACACCATGAACGACAAGACAATAATCAGGCCCGCAGCCATCACAACCCGCAAGAACCGGTCGGATGGGGGTTTACCAGTGACGGCTTCAAAGGCGTAAAACACCAGATGCCCGCCATCCAGGATCGGGATCGGAAACAGGTTCAAAAGCCCGATGCCCAGCGACAGGCCCGCAATCATCATCATAAAGGTTTCAAGGCCCGACTTTGCTGCATCGCCCGCCATTTTCGCCATGCCAATCGCACCCGAGAGTCCGCAAGAGCTGATCTGACCTGTCGCCATACTGTAGAGTGAGATGCCGGTCATTTTGACGCCATACCACATCTGATTGAAGGCCGCGGTCACCGGCTCGAACCCGCTGAGCGCGCGCAGTTTCGGCTCGAAGAGCAAGCCGTTGCTCAGACCAATCACATAGCGCGTCTCGAAACTCAGATCGGCTTGCGGCAGATCCTGCAGTTTCGGGGTCAGCTTGAAGTCCTTGATCTCGCCTGCGCGCCAGAGAGTCACGTCCACCGAAGCCCCGCCCTTGCCGGAAATCAGTGGGATCATCTCGTCAAAACGACTGACCTTGGTGCCATCAATCGACAGGATTACATCGCCTGGCAAAATGCCTGCATCCATCGCAGGTGAGCGCAAACTGACTCCACCCACCAGCGGTGGCAAGGGATGCGGGCCCATCACGTCAACCTTGGCGCCCGCGCGCAACACGTTGTAGCTCACCTCCGGTGCAGCGGGCGTTGCATCGGCCACTTTGGCGTAGGCGGCAAAATCGGGCGTGGCTTGCCCGTTGATCGCCAAGATCTCGTCACCGACCTGCAGGGACGGTCCGTCAAACGGATAGGGCCGCAGCGCGCCGACCACGGGTTTTTCCTCGACCACCCCCGTCATCGAGGCCATCACGGCATAGACGACCAGCGCGAGGATGAAGTTGAACACGGGTCCCGCCGCCACCGTTGCCGCCCGCGCCCAGAGTGGCGCCCCGGACATCGTGTGCCGCCGCTCTTCTGGAGTGAGCGCGCTCAGGGCTTCGGCATCAGACGTGGCCGAGGCTGCGTCCTTGTCGCCCTTGAACCTGACATAGCCGCCCAAGGGCACCGCTGCGATCTGCCAGCGGGTTCCGCGCTTGTCGATGCGCGAATAGATCACCGGCCCAAACCCAAGGCTGAACACCTCCGCATGGATGCCGGACCAGCGGCCAACGATGTAATGGCCGTATTCGTGGATCGCCACGATCACGCTCAGCGCAATCAGAAAAAACAACACCGCCCAAACGGCATTGCCGGTGCTTGCGACCAAAGAATTCATATCCACGCGGCTAGTCCCTTATGTTCTTGACGACTTCTGCCGCCCGTATCCGTGCCAGATGGTCTGCCTGCAGCACATCGTCAAGCGAAGCTGGCGGCAGCGAGAGCACAATTTCGCCAGCAAGCCGCGACAACGTCGCCTCGACCACCTCGGCCATCTGCATAAAGCCGACGCTCCCCGCAATGAAATGATCCAACGCCACTTCCTTGGCCGCATTGAACGCGGCCCCCGCAAGACCGCGGGTCTGCATCACCTCGCGCGCAAGGCGAAGCGCGGGAAAGCGCGCAAGATCCGGCGCGCGAAAGCTGAGCCCGCCAAGGGCAGCCAGATCAAGCCGCGCGACCGGCAGATCGCGACGCCTTGGCCAGTTCAAAGCATAGCCGATGGCATGGCGCATATCCGGCGCCCCCAGATGCGCCATCACCGCACCATCGCGAAAGCCAACCATGGAATGAATGATCGATTCCGGGTGGATGATCACCTCGATCTGGTCTGGAGAGACGCCGAAAAACTCACGGGTTTCAATGACTTCCAGCGCCTTATTGAACATCGATGCCGAATCGATAGTGATCCGCGCGCCCATTGTCCAGTTGGGATGCGCCAGCGCCTCGGTCACGCTCGCCCCTGCCAGACGTTCCAGCGGCCAATCGCGCAATGCGCCACCGCTGGCGGTCAGGATGATCCGCTCGACGGCTGCCAGATCCTCGCCCACCAGCGCCTGAAAGATCGCCGAATGCTCGCTGTCGACCGGCAGGATCGTCGCTTCGCAGCGTTTGGCCTCGGCGATCAACAACTGGCCTGCTGTGACCAGACTTTCCTTATTGGCCAGCGCGAGCTTGCCACCATGACGTAACGCGTGAAAGCCC
>JAHEBX010000163.1 GCA_024642045.1 Pseudorhodobacter sp.
CAGCTGCCGCCTTCAGACCAACACCAAGCAAATCCGTCCATCAGACGCCCGCTTTTGCCGCCCTAAAAACAGCGCCCTGCGTCACACAGCCCCCGCGAAACCGCGCGCAATCGTCAAAGACTAGTTAACACGCCCGCGTAACCCTTTGAAATCATTCAACGCCTTAAATGTCCACACGTGCGACACTTTCCTTTTGTCGCACACCTGCTACCTCTGGAGCCAAAAGGAGGCCCCATGCAAACCCTGACCCTCTACCTCGCCACCACCGCGATTTTTCTCGTCCTCGATGCCGCGATGCTGACCCTCCACATGCAGCCGCTTTTTCAGCGCCACCTCGGCGCGGCCCTGCTCGACAGCCCCCGCGCAGCACCCGCCGCCCTGTTCTACCTCGCCTATATCGCGGGCCTGCTTTACCTCGTCTCGCTGCCCGCCCTGAAAACCGGCGCCCCTCTGCTCATCCCCGCCGCCATCCTCGGCGCGATGGCTTACGGGACCTATGAATTCACCAGCTATGCGATTATGAAGGACTGGTCCCCCGTGATGGTCGCCACCGACTTCCTCTGGGGCACATTTCTAACCGCAGCCTCCGCTTGGGGCGGCGTGGTCCTCACCCGACTGATCTTCAAAGGCTGACCATGATCCTCTACGGCATCCCCACCTGCGACACCTGCAAGAAAGCCATCAAAGCGCTGGAGGCGGCCGGCCATGACGTGACCTTCCGCGACGTCCGCGCCGACCCTCTCTCCGAGGCCGAGATCGACAAGATCGTGATGGAATTCGGCGACCGCGTGGTGAACAAGCAGTCCACCACCTATCGTGGCTTCAACGAGTTTCTCAAGGCCTCCGAACCCGAGGCCCAGATCGCCGCCCAGCCCGCCGTGATGAAACGCCCAGTTATCGAGTCAGAAGGCAAGTGGTTTCTTGGCTGGGACGAAGCCGTGCAGTCAGCGCTGATGTGAAAACGGCCCCCACGGGGCCGTCTTCAAATTCCTTACAGCAGACGCAGATCGCCCGCAGATTCCTTGCCATCGCGGCCGGACTGCAGCTCATATCCGATCTTCTGATTGTCGTTCAGACCCTTCAACCCTGCGCGTTCAACGGCCGAGATGTGGACGAAAACGTCCTTTCCGCCGCTGTCCGGGGCGATGAAACCATAGCCCTTAGTGCTGTTAAACCACTTTACGGTGCCGGTAGGCATGCCGCTTCTCCTATCTCGACCCTCCCGGGGCGATATTGCCACGGGCCGTGCAAGCATTCCTTCAGGGCCTTGATTGGCGGTCAGAAAGTCTGTCTTCACAGATCAAATCATGCCAAACCCTAAACGAAAATCAAGAGCGGAGATTCGGATGCGCAATGCAGCACTGACTTTGGGCCTAATTGGCGGCGTTTTAGCCATGATTGTTGGGTTTTTCAGCTATGGCTACACAGAAGTTACCACGCAGAATCAACAAATCGCCGATCTGGCGGGGCAGGTTCAACACCCGATGCTGATCCGTGTCGCCAGTTTTCTTGCACCCATTCTGGCCATCGCGGGGGCTGCGATGGCGCGGTCGCAGAATGTTGCGGCGGGTATCCTGATGTTGGCGGCTTCGGTGTTGATCCATTTTGCCTTTGGCTTTGGTGTCTTTACAATGTTCCCGATTGCCATGTGCGGGTTGGGCGGCATCCTAGCCTTGCTTGCGCGTCAACCTGACGCCCATTGAGCCCAACACACGGTCAAGCGAGAGGGGGCCTGCCCCCTTCATCAGCAGAACGAGCAGCAAGACCACCCACATCGCGCGTTGGTCCAGGATCAGCGCGTCCGATTGGCGGTCGAACCAAGCGCCAATTGTCGCAGCGTCTGCCATATGACCGAAAATGTCAGTCAAGCTTTGCACGATGACAAAGCCGATCATCGCCAGCGCGGCAGGGCGGGTCATCAGCCCAATCACCAATAAGAGCGGTAACACAACCTCGGCCCAGGCACCGGCAAAAGCGATCAGGTGCAGCGCGGTGCCAAGTTTGCTGGCGTCATAGCTGACCGCCTCGAGAGCCTGCGGGAAGATCTGTGCAAAGGCGCCGATGGTCAGGCTGAATGGCCCACCATCAAATTTTGTTGCGGCTGAAGCCCAGAAATATCCTGCTAAAACAGCGGCAAATACCAGACGGGCAACGCTTGGCAGGGCCCAATCACTGGCCTGCTCAAGACGTGCTCTCAGGCTTTCGAGTGTCGCAAAAAGGCGGGTCATTTCTGCACTCCTATCAACGCATTTGTTTGGATAAACAGCGATAGAACGGCTGCAAGGTCAAAGTCTGCGGGCACATCGGCAAGGGCCTCTGCAAGACAGCCGCCCGCCATAAGAGCCGCGACAAAGCCGCCTCCACCTTCGGGCAAGACCTGCACGATCGGGTCGAAATCCGGCCGCGTCACCAGCACAGCCTCTGCACGCATCAGTGGCGCCGGACCGGCTTTTGTCGCGGCCGCGTGGATTGTGCCAACCGGCCATTGCGACCGGATCAGCTTTAGACTGGGCGCCAATTGGAACCGGCTTGCCAGCAACACTGCCTCAGGCAAGGCAGCCAAGGTCGTGGCCGGCAGCGGATCGGTATCGGCCGCGTGATAGCTTTCGCGTATGGCTTGTTCCAATCGCGCCACATCGGACAGATAGCCTAGTCCCTGTGCCGGAGGGAATTCTGCAATAAACGCTGGAAATTCAGCGCCATAGAGCATCATGATCCGCCCTGTTGGTGGATGCTCGCGCAAAAACTCCAGCGCCATCGCACGAAAAAACTCGGGTCCCACCAACGCGAGTACCGCGGGAAATCCCGCTTCCAGCGCCTTGCCGAGGCCTTGGGCAACGTTGTTGCGGTAGACATCAAAGCGTTTCCCGGCGGCGCGCCCATCAGGCCCGAGCAGGCCGTCAGGCTGTGGGAGATCAGGGTTGAGCAGGGCTGCAGCAAAGGCGGACTCGCTCATGCGGTCACCAAGATCGCAACTGCCCGTTCGGCTTCGGCCACAAGAACGGGCCAGTCGGGCACATCATTGTCCCATTCGATCAGTGTCGGGCGCGGCCCTGCCAGCGCGATGGTCTGCGCATACAGTTGCCAGACCGGGTCGACCACCGCCGCAGCGTGGCTGTCGATCAACAGCCGCGCGCCATGATCATCGCGGTCTTCGTCATGCCCACCCAGATGGATCTCGCCCACATGCTCCATCGGAAACGTTTCGATGTAATTCAGCGGGGAATAATTCTGATTGGTCCCAGAAATATAGACGTTGTTCACATCCAGCAGCAGCCCGCATCCCGTGCGTGCCGTCACTTCGCGAAGGAAAGCCACCTCCGACATCGCAGTTTCGGCAAAGGCCAGATAGCTTGACGGGTTCTCCAGCAACATGCGCCGACCCAAAACGTCTTGCACCTGATCAATATGTGCGCAGACACGGGCCAGCGTTGCTTCGGTGTAGGGCAGGGGCAGCAGATCGTTCAGAAAGGCGCCGTCATGGCTCGACCAGGCCAGATGTTCAGAAAAGCTCGCGGGTTGCACCCAATCGCACAGCCGTTTCAGTCGCACCAGATGTTCATCGCTAAGCGGCCCTTCGCCGCCAATCGACAGCCCGACGCCGTGGATAGATATCGGAAACCGTTCGGAAAGATGCCGCAGTTGCGCCAACGGTCGCCCACCCGCGCCCATGTAATTCTCGGCATGAATCTCCAGCCATCCAACGGGGCCGGCATCGGCCATGATTGCAGAGAAATGCTGCGGTTTATAACCAACACCGGGGGTTGGCGGCAGTGCAGTGCCTTGATCCAACATTTTGCGCCCTTTCATACTGGCCTAAATATCCCGCAGGGGGTTTGGGGGGGCGCGCAGCCCCCCCAATTTGCAGCTTACATCTTCGGCATGTCGCGATCGAGCGCCTCAAGGCTACCCATGCGCATGGTGCCGTCTTCCATCTTCGGCAGTTCCATCGTCAGGCAGGTGCCGGCCGGAACCAGCTTCCATTCATTGCCCTGATAGTCGGCCTTCGACGTGCCGGCGCAGGTGGTGCCAGCGCCCGCGGCGCAATCATTCTGGCCCGCCAAAGCGACGCCAAAGCATTTCTCCATGTCTTCGGCGGCAGCGGTTGTTGCATGAGCAGCAAGTGCGGCAGCCAAGGCGCCAGCGACGGCGAAGGTTTTCATATGTGCAGACATTGTGTGATCCCTTGTTGTGTTTTGTGTCGGTATCGACAGCGATAGGTCTAGCGTCACAAAGCGCTCACTGGCCAGTCACGGCTTTGTGGAGCACAGATCTGTGAGCGATTGGCGTGATCGCGCCATCGTGCTGTCTAACGATCTCACATAATCAAGGCGCCAGAGATTTCTGGCGCCTTTCTTTGATTTTATTGGATATTTCTTAGCTGTTGCTTGGCGGCAGTGCCGAGAAACCGAATTCTGCAATCGCTTGAGCAAGACTTAATGTTTCAGTTTTATTGTCGCCCAACCGACGGACTGAAACAGTCTGCTCTTCGACTTCCTTCATCCCGATGGCCAAAATCACAGGCACTTTGCCCACCGAATGCTCGCGGACCTTATAGTTGATCTTCTCGTTACGCGTGTCGGATTCGGCGCGCACGCCTGCCTTGATCAAGGCCTGCGTCACGTCGCGGACATAGTCGTCCGCGTCCGAGACGATCGAGGCGACCACAACCTGACGCGGGGCCAGCCAGAACGGCAGCTTGCCGGCATAGTTTTCCAGAAGGATGCCGATGAAGCGCTCGAACGAGCCAAGGATCGCGCGGTGCAGCATCACCGGGCGGTGCTTGGCACCGTCTTCGCCAACAAACTCGGCATCCAACCGGTTCGGCAGGTTGAAATCGGCCTGGAAGGTGCCACATTGCCATTCGCGCCCGATGGCATCGGTCAGTTTGAAATCGAGCTTTGGGCCATAAAAGGCGCCGTCACCTTCATTGATCTGATAGGGCAGGCCGAGGCCTTCGATGGCCGTCTTGAGCGCGGCTTCGGCCGTGTCCCAGACCTCATCCGACCCAACCCGCACCTCGGGTCGGGTTGAAAGCTTAATGTCGAATTTCTCGAAACCTAGGTCCTTGTAGACGGACGACAGAAGCGCAATGAAGCTCGCGCATTCAGCTTCGATCTGATCCTCGGTGCAGAAGATATGCGCATCGTCCTGCACAAAGCCGCGCACGCGCATCAGGCCGTGCATCGAGCCGGAGGACTCGTAACGGTGGCACGAGCCGAACTCGGCCAGACGCAAGGGCAGGTCGCGATAAGATTTCAGACCCTGATTGAACACCTGCACATGGCACGGGCAGTTCATCGGTTTCAGCGCGTTGATGCGCTTTTCCTTCGCGCCCTCTTCGTCCACCTCGACGATGAACATATTCTCGCGGTAGGCCTCCCAATGGCCCGATTTTTCCCACAGCACGCGGTCAACCACTTGCGGGGTCTTGATTTCCTTGTAGCCAGCAGCCTTTTGCCGCCCGCGCATGTAATCCTCCAGCTGGCGATAGATCGTCCAGCCGTTCGGATGCCAGAACACCATGCCGGGCGCTTCGTCCTGCAAATGGAACAGGTCCATCTCGCGGCCGAGTTTACGGTGGTCACGCTTGGCGGCCTCTTCCAGCATGTGCAGATGCGCCTTGAGGTCGTCGCGGTTCTTGAACCCAAGGCCGTAGATACGCTGCAACATCGGGCGGCTGGCATCGCCCAGCCAATAGGCGCCTGCGACATGGGTCAACTTGAAGGCATCGGCCGGAACCTGCCCCGTATGGGCCAGATGCGGCCCACGGCACAGATCCTGCCAATTCCCGTGCCAATACATCCGCAGATCCTCGCCCTCGGGGATGCGGTTGATCAGCTCGATCTTGAATGGCTCGCCGCGCTCTTCGTAATAGGCAATCGCGCGGGCACGGTCCCAGACTTCTGTGCGCACCGGATCGCGGGCGTTGATGATCTGCTTCATGCGAGCTTCAATCGTGCCCAGATCTTCAGGCGTAAACGGCTCGGCGCGGTCAAAATCATAGAACCAGCCATAGTCACGCACGGGGCCAATGGTGACCTTTACGTCGGGCCAGATCTCTTGCACGGCGCGCGCCATAATGTGCGCCAGATCGTGGCGGATCAGTTCAAGCGCCTGCGCGTCATCGGCCAAGGTGTGGATGGCAATCGTGCCGTCAGCCATGATCGGCCACTGCAAATCGACATGCGCACCATTGACCGAGGCCGAAATCGCCTTTTTCGCCAAGCCGGGGGCAATGGAAAGGGCCACCTCGCCAGCCGTTACGCCAGCAGGATAGTCACGCGTGTTACCATCGGGGAAAGTCAGGGAAATCTGGGACATAGGAGTCCTCCTCGTCGTTTTGGCGCCTACGAAACGCCCGGTTGCGGGTTATGTGGCCGCGTTTTGCGCCTGAGGCGTGGTCTTGTCAACTCTGGCTTGCTATGGTGTCGCAAAAAAGCGAGGCGATATGACCGAACCGACCTATCTGACCACGCCGCAAAACCGTCGCATCGCCTATCACCTGACACCGGGACATGGGCCTTGCGTGGTGTTTCTGGGCGGGTTCAAATCGGATATGACCGGGACCAAGGCGATTTATCTGCAAGATTGGGCAACGGCACAGGGCCGAGCCTTCTTGCGGCTCGATTATTCGGGGCATGGGGCCTCGTCAGGCGCGTTTCAGGACGGTGCAATCGGCGATTGGTACGAGGATGCGTTGGCGGTGGTTGAGGCCGTCACGTCCGGCCCGATCGTGCTCGTCGGCTCTTCAATGGGAGGCTGGATTGCGCTGTTGGTCACCAAAGCCATACCCGCGCGCATTGTTGGGCTGATCGGCATCGCTGCCGCCCCCGATTTCACCGAAGACAGCATGTGGGCCAGCTTCACACCCGCCCAACGCGACGAATTGGCGCGCGGCCAAGTCGCCCTGCCATCGGACTATTCCGATGCGCCCTATGTCATAACCCGTCGTCTGATCGAAGAGGGCCGGTCGCGGCTCGTTCTGCGCGATCCACTGAACCTGGCTTTCCCGACGCGGCTGTTGCAGGGCACGGCTGATACCGACGTGCCCCCTGCCGTGGCCTTGCGCCTGCTGGGTCACGCGACGGGATCGGATCTTCGGCTGATCCTGGTCAAAGATGCAGATCACCGCTTTTCCACGCCCGACTGCCTTTCCTTGATTGTCACGGCGCTGACCGAGGTTCTGGAGGCCGCAGATGCGTAGCTTTGGCACGTTGATCGGGCGCTCACTCTTGTTCATTTTCCTGCTTTTGGGCGCTATCTGGGCATTTGGGCCGATGGATGTCGTTGACCGAAAGATCAGCTTTGACCCCAAAGCCTTGGGTGATGATCTTGACGTTTATCTGGCAAAAAACGAACAGCAGTTTTCCAACATTACGGCGGGCACGCAAAAGCGGATTGTCTGGGCCGGGGTCAAAGGGGCTAAAACGCCGCTGGCGATTGTCTATATCCACGGGTTCTCGGCGACCTCCGAAG
>JAHEBX010000164.1 GCA_024642045.1 Pseudorhodobacter sp.
TCGCGCACCTTGCCGAAATAAGGATTCGGCAGTTCGGCGATACGAGCATGATCCAGAATGCGAGACAGATCGGTCACGGGCAGCCTCCGTTCAATGTGCCCGCGCTATCGCGCGAGGTGGGCAGGATGTCAACCGTTGAGCGGGTACAGGCTTTCATACTGGTTCAAATATCCCCGCCGGAGGCAACTTGCTGAAACCAAGGACGCTCCGCGGGGGATATTTGAGCCAGTATGAAAGCCCCAGAACTTAGTTCATCCAAACCGGGGTTGCTTGGCCGAACAGTGTCGGGTCGCGCAGATAGGCCAGACCCAGCGCGAGGATCACTGCAAAAAGGATCGCAAAGCCGATCTTCCACCAGCTGTAGGGCCGCTCGCCCTGCACTTCGCCGGTTTGGCCATTGACCAGAAAGCGATAACTCTTTCCGCCGTATTTATACGCCGCCATCCAGATCGGCAGCAGAATATGCTTGAACGTCTCATCCGCATAGCGCGTGTCAACGCTTTCAATCTGCTGCACATCGCCGCCAATGTCGCGGCGCACG
This sequence comes from Pseudorhodobacter sp., assembly GCA_024642045.1. Lineage (GTDB taxonomy): Bacteria > Pseudomonadota > Alphaproteobacteria > Rhodobacterales > Rhodobacteraceae > Cypionkella. The sequence goes on from JAHEBX010000164.1 coordinate 542, forward strand.
TCGCCCTCGATCACTTGCGCCATTTTTTCATGCGCAGTGCTATTGGCCTCAGCCAGTGTCACCGTATAGCCCTCAGCTTGGAAGCCAGCGAGGTAGTCGGGGGAATAGGGCACGAGTTTGCCCAGATCCCACGGAGTCAGCTCTTCGCCCAGACGGCGCGGCAGGCTGGTCGAGGCCATGACGATAACATCGTCGAAATTTCGCGCGACCTGACCCGACGCGGGGTACCAGCGGGTCTTTTGCACCTGCTCTTGTCGTTGTTCCTGCCGCCCGTTTACCGTCACCGTCACATTGCGGGTTTCATAGTAATACTCGCCGCGTTGTCCGCGATATTGGCTGGCCGTGGAGGCATCAAAGGTCCAGAAAGGGGCGTATACACCGGTCATGGCGCGACCTGCCCGCGTGTATTCCAGCAGCGAGTTCGGCGCAAACCATAGGCTACCCAGCCACCTGAGCAACTGGCTGCGCGCCTGCGTTTCGGTCAGCTCGAACGGCACCAGCGCTTGCGGTTTCAGGCGGCGATGGCTGCCGCTGTCGACGACCACGGGTGTATCGCAAAACGGGCATTCCGTGGCATGATTTGCGCCCTGAAACTCGACCACCGCGCCGCAGTTCGGACAATGCGTCGAGCGGACGTCTTCACTGGCGCCTATGGGCAGATCATCACGCAACCCTTGTAGCAACGGATGCTCACCCAAAGCGCGGGCACGGCTGGGGGCGGCTACGGCGGGTATCGCCTGCACATGGCCACAGTGGTCGCAAACAAGCTCTGTCTGTCCTGGCGCATAGCGCAGGTCGGCCCCGCAGCTGTCGCAGGGCCAGTGGAAGGCGTCAGTGACTGCCATTTGAGGGTCTCAGGCCCCGGCAGGTGGCGGCGGCGGCATCATGCTGAACAAGCGCTGCAACTCGGTCTCGGCGGCCGTTTTCCATCCGTCTTGGCCTGCGGTCCAGACCAGGCTGTCACGACCGAGGCTGCCTGCGCTCACCATCTGGGTCAGGTCCGCCTCGCTAAAGGGGCCGCTGGTAGCGCCATTTTCCGCCAGATGCCACTGTTTGGCCGCCGCCGGTGCAGGGGGGGGCACGGGCGGGGCTGCGGGGGCTGCACCCCAAGGCCCTGCGCCTGTCGCCATATTGGCCCCCATGCCGGCAGCCATCCCCATCCCGACCATCGCGCCCATGCCGCTGCCCGGCTGCGCCATGCCTTCGGCGGCATTGAACTGCATGTATTTGTTCAGATCACCCGCCACTCCCATCGAGGTGCGTTTGTCGAGCACCTTTTCCACCTCATCAGGCAGGCTTATGTTTTCGATATAGAATTCGGGGAGCGTCAGGCCATATTCGGTAATCTGTGGCGCGATTGCCGTGGCGATCAACTTGCCCAGATCCGCGGTGTTGGCCGCCATGTCCAGCACGGGAATCCCGCATTTTGCCAGCACCTGGCTGGCCTCTTGCACGATTACATTGCGGATCTGCAGGCTGATCTCGTCCGAGGTGAACTCGCCATCCGTACCGACGATCTCGCGCAGGAACTTGGCGGGGTCGCCCACCCGCATCGAATACGTGCCAAAGGCGCGCAGCCGCACCGGGCCGAATTCGGGGTCACGGCAGATGATCGGGTTTTTGGTGCCCCATTTCTGGTCGTTGAACCGCGTGGTATTGACGAAATAGATCTCTGATTTGAATGGGCTTTGAAAGCCGTGGTCCCAGTTTTGCAACGTGGTCATGATTGGCATGTTGTTGGTTTCCAACATATAAAGGCCGGGGCTGAACACATCCGCCAGCTGGCCTTCATGTACGAACACCGCCGCCTGACCCTCGCGAACCGTCAGCTTGGCGCCGTATTTGATCTCATGGCCTTCGCGTTCAAACCGCCAGACCATCGTGTCGCGGGTGTCATCGGTCCACGCGATAACGTCAATGAACTGGCCGGACAGAAAATCAAGAATACCCATAGCAATCATCCTTTTTGTCAGCGCGACCTAACTTTGGCCCGCACAGGGAGGGAGAATCAGCCAGTTACCGTTGTCGTTCTGGCTCATGAAATCGGCATGAATCGCCACCATCGCTGTGCTTGGAAACGCCAAAACCGTAGCAAAACCGGGCAGACCGTGCATCAGCTTGCCCCTCCGCGCATATCGGTGGCAAGTTGTTCCACAATCGGGCGCGCCTCGGGAATCTGCATTCCGGGGCGCAGTCGGGGGCTGTAGAGCAAGCGCAGCATCATCTCGTCTTGGCGTGTCAGCAGAGCAAATTCCTCGTCGTCGTTAAAGATCGAGGGGCGCGCCTGCGGGCTGTCATTCGGCAGGCCTAGCGCCTGCGCCAGCTCTTCGTGAATGCACGACAGCCGCAAAAGATCGGGATGTTCGGCACGTATAACGACAAAGGCGCGGTTATAAATGCTGCTGTTGCCTTCGCTTTGTGTCATCGCAACACAATAGGTCGATTGCGGCAGGTTGACGATGCCGTTGATCTCATCGGCCGAGAGCTGCGGCATCGCAGAGCGCAGCGTCGGGCCAAGCGTCTGACGTTCATCCTCGCTGACGAAATAGACGTAAAAGTTCGGCCTCGCATCATCCATCTGGATCGAAAGGCCCGTCAGACCCGCAAGCCGCTGCAAGAACGACATGACTCTTGCTCGATCACTTGCCTGCCTCTCGGCGCGCACCGAGGCTCCAAAGCGCAGCGCCACCCGTATGGGCGACTGCCAGCGCCGCAGCGTCGACTCCGATTGCTGTTGCAGGGTCAGGCTGCCGCTGCGGGTATATTCATTGTACAGCGCGATCTTAATAAAGGTGTCGGCCAGCATCCGGTCGTTGAACGGCGTGTCCGGCCCACCGCCATCGGTGCGCAACAGCCCCTGTTTCAACAGCGATGCCTGCACCTGCGCATAATAGATGCGCATAGCCGCACTGGCCTCGGTTTCGGGCTGGATGCCAAGTTGATTAGCGCCTCTGGCCGCGGGCAGATGCGGCGCTCGAGGCAGGGCGTCGGGCCCCGCCACGCAGCCCATCAGCCCCAAAGCCGCCCAAAGGCAGAATACGGGCCAGAGCGCAGGGCGACAGGACCGGCTCATCGCTTAGACTGCTTCTCCGACATTGCTGCCGACGCTGTCCTTGCGGGCTTTTGCGGCGGCAAGGGTGTCGCGCAAATCATGTTCCATCTTGGTCAGCTCAATCTCGGCGGCGGCACGCTTGGCCTTGCCCTCGTCGGCGATCTGCAGGCTTTCCTGAATGGTGGCAACCAGCGAGGCATTTGCCTTTTTCACCGCCTCGATGTCAAACACGCCGCGCTCCATCTCGGTGCGCACAACGCGGTTGGCTTGTTGCAGGTTCTCGGCATTGGCGGTGAGCAGATCGTTGGTCAGATCATTGGCCGAACGCACGGCCTCTGCGGCCTCTTTGCTGCGCTGGATGGTCACCGCCTGTGCCAGTTGGGTTTCCCACAAAGGCACCGTGTTGACCAAAGTCGAGTTGATCTTGGCCACCAGCGATTTATCGTTTTCCTGCACGAGCCGGATCGAGGGCAACGACTGCATCGTCACCTGACGCGTCAGCTTGAGGTCATAAATGCGGCGCTCCAGATCATCGCGGGCCGAACGCAGGTCGCGCAATTCCTGTGCCACCTTGACCTGATCCGCCTCCGGAGTCTTGTCGACCTGAGCAGCCTTGGCGGGGATGTCCTTGGCGTCCAGATCGGCCAGCTTGGCCTCGCCCGCGGCGATATACAGCGCCAGCTCGTCGTAGAAACTCAGCGTTTTACCGTAAAGGATATCAAGGCTCTTGATATCCTTAAGCAGTGTATGCTCATGCATGTTCAGATCATCCGTCACCTTGTCGATCTGGCCCTGCACCTGTTCAAATTTGGCGACAAACTTGGCAAAGGGCGCTGCACGACCCAGCAACTTTTCCCACCAGCTCCGCGAGCGGCGCACATCCAGTTCAGAGACCGAAAAGCCGCGAATGGTGCTGACGATGTTTTGCAAGGCGTCGCCTGCCGGGCCGACATCCTTGTTCTTGACCCCGCTCAGCATTTCCTGGCTGATCACCTGCAATTCCGCTTGCGCGCCCGAGCCGAAAGAGATGATCGACTGCGTGTTGGTCATGTCAATCTCGGCCATCCGCTTGCGGATATCCTCGGCCACGGGGGCGGTGGCTGCGGCCAGCGGCACAATCTCGGTGCCCGGTTCGGGCAAAACGGTTGCGGTGACCTGTTCGATTTCGGCGATGCGGGCGGCTGTGTCGGGCATAAAAACTCTCCTATCGGCTACATGACGCGCCTTTGGATCCAGACTGCGCTATGGGGTGCGAGATTTCCAGCACGACTTTGACTCAATAGGGGGGAAATCCGCCGCCAATGCACCAAATCTTAGCGCAAAGCCTCTCGCAACGCGGCCAAATCGCCCGAAAGCCTCCGATCGGCGTTGCTTTGCGTGGCCTCTGTCAGGGCTTCAATGCGGTTGCGCACTTCAAACATTGCTGCGCCCAGCCGCGCAACCCGTTCAGGATCGTGGCTGATGATTTCCATCTGAACACCCCGTTCCAAGGCCTCGGCAAGGGCGGGAAGCCAGACTGACACCATCTTGCGGCTTGCCGCTGTGGCTGCAGGATCAGCGCGAACCGCCTGCATCCGGGCCTGGACCATCAGCTCAAGCGCGCGCGCCTCTGCACGCAAAACCGCGTCGCCGCTCAGTACAGCCGCCGCCGCGATCCGCGCAAGCTGTGGTTCAATGGCTTCGCTCAGACCCTCGATACGCTCGGCCTCAAAGGCGGTTACGCCTGTGCTTTGCTTGTCATGGCGCGGGTCCAGACCAAAGGCAGTTGCGTGCAATACGGCAGCCAGAATTCCGGCAAGACCGGCGCCAAACGCACTCATTCCGCCAAAGTAGAACGCCAGCGCCACGGCCAGCGCCATCAGCACAGCAGAAACCAGCTTAAGCCGCCACTTCGGTGCCTTTGCCGCATCGCGCGCACGCCAATGATCCTCGGCGCGCAGCCCTTCGCCCAGTACCCAGATCGCTGCAAAGAACAGCCCCAGCACTGCCACGGCTGCAAAGGCCTGCTCCACCCCGTAAAATCCGCGCAACAAAATCGGCAAGGGCAGCACATGCAGCATAAGCCGCGCCTTGCGCGCCCGCTCTGACGGCGGGGCGGCGTTGCGAAACAGCCCCTTGGCGGGGATCAACCGCTCGGCCAAACGGGATCTTTGCCCCAAAACACTCATGCCCTGACCCCCAGCACCGCTACAAGGATCAGCATGCACAGCGTCGGAAAGGCCAAAAGCCCGACGAAGCCGCTCTTGACCGGCCCTTCATCCACGGAACGTCGTGCCGCCTCGATGACCTGCATCACGTCGGGCCCAAAGAAATTCGCCACCAAAGTTGCGCCATGCACGCTCAGGCTCGCCAACCAGTAAAGCCGATAGCCGATCGCCACCAAAATCAAGATCGGCAATCCCTGCCAGATCCCCGTGACGATGAAAAACGCAGCAAGCCCGAAGAGAGTTGCCAGATAAATATGATAGCCGCGCATACCGACCCCCTTTGTTTCCGGGGACGATACTGTCCGCCAATCATGGCCTCACTTGGGCGATACTTCGACGACGTCAGCTTTCTTGTGCCAACCGTTCGCGCAAGACCTGAATTTCCACATCCAGATCAGTATGATCGTTTTGCAGCAAGGCCTTGGTGCGCTCGGCAAAGGTGGTTTCCAGATCATCGAGCAGCGCCTCGTAATCGGCGCGCACCTTGGGGTCGCGGGCCTGCACATAGGCGTCGGCAAACTTGGCCGTCGCATCGCGCGCGCCCATCAGGTAAACCGTCAGGAACTTGCGCGCGCCAGTCAGATCGCTGGGATCGTTTTCCACCTGCCTGAAAAGTCCGCGTGCAATGCCCGCGAACTTTTCCACCCGCGTTTCTAATCCGCGGTCCTTGGCGCGCAAAATCGCATCCTTCATACCGGTCAAAAACGCCTCGCCCTCATCGACGGCACGCGATACCCGCTCGACCTGAAAACCGTCGACGCCCTCCATCCCCTTGTCAGACAAAGGATCAGGCCGAAAGGTCGCCAGATGCAAGATCACCCCTGCCAGCCCGTAGAGCAAAGGGTAAAGCAGCCCCGCCTGCGACATCATCCCGCCCACAACCAGCCCCGCGCCCAGAAACAGGCTGGCAAAAATCTTGCGCGGAAAGGCGGGCCGCTTGGCCACTTTGCGCGCGTCATAGGCATCTTGCGCGCGCACACCTTCGCGGGTCAGCCAGGCCGCAGCCATCAGCAGTGCAAAGGCGCCAAGCCCCAGAATCATCGCTTTGGGTCCGCCACGAAAGGCGTTGACGGCATACAGCAAAGGCAGAAAGAACAGCACACCCGCACGCCCAGATTCGTCGGATCGCTCGACAAGAGCCGGTGGCTGTGCCTCGGTGCCTTCGCCGCCGGGTGAGTATTTTCCACCAAAACGCTCTGCCATCATTGCGCTCCTTGAATGGCTACATAGACGATCAAGGCCAACATAAGCAGGAAGGCCAGAGTTTGCAGGCTTTTGGCTGTCATCGCAGATTTCCTCTTCGAAACATCGCAAAACTATAGAAAGCCAATCAAGAGCGGGCTAGGGGGCAAATCGGCGGGAATTTCCCGCCTATTCGCTGCGTCGTGGCTTGCCGGTGGGGGGCTTGCGCGGCCCCGCAATGGCAGGTTTGGCCCCCGCCCGTGGCGCGCGGGCAGGCTTCGCATTCTCCAAGCGGCCGTTTGGCTTACCCATGGGCTTGCCAAAGGTCTTGGGCGCGGGTTTTTCCTCGGCGCGCTTGGCACGGGCGGGCTTGGTCGCCTCTTGCCATGCGGTTGACAGCTCTTTCAGCCCATCGCCCTCGCGCCGCCCCTTGGGGCCAGACCGCGC
>JAHEBX010000165.1 GCA_024642045.1 Pseudorhodobacter sp.
CGAGGCCCCGCGCGCCCGCTGCTGCCGCGCGCGCAGGACACGGACGGCGTCAGAAGCCGACGTCGTCGCCGGGGCCAGAGCCCTGCCACTGTTTGGCGAGGTTGCCAAAGCGGGTGAAGCGGCCTTCAAAGCTGAGTTCGACCGAGCCAATCGGGCCGTGGCGCTGTTTGCCGATGATCACCTCGGCCTTGCCGCGCACCGATTCCATCAGGGTTTGCCATTGCGCGATTTTCTCGAGTTCATGATCGCCGGGCTTTTCGCGTTCCTTATAATATTCGTCACGATACACGAACATCACCACATCGGCGTCTTGCTCGATCGAGCCGGATTCGCGCAGGTCTGAGAGCTGCGGGCGTTTGTCTTCACGGCTTTCGACCTGACGCGAGAGCTGCGAGAGCGCGATCACGGGGATGTTCAACTCTTTGGCGATGGCTTTCAGGCCTTGGGTGATCTCGGACACCTCCTGGACACGGTTCTCTTTCGAGGAGCCTTTCAGAAGCTGCAAATAGTAGATGATCAGCACATCAAGCCCATGCGTGCGCTTGAGACGACGGGCGCGGGCGGCAACCTGGCTGATCGGCAGGGCGGGGGTGTCGTCGATATAGAGCGGGCAGGATTCGAGGCTCTTGGCGGCCTCGACAAAGCGGCGGAATTCCTGTTCGGTCATATCGCCGCGCCGGATCTGTTCGGAGGGCACTTCGGAGGCCTCGGAGAGAATACGGGCGGCAAGCTGTTCGGCGCTCATTTCGAGCGAGTAAAACCCCACAACACCACCTTCGACCGCGCCTTCGATGCCATCATGGGTGATGCCACGCTTGTAGGCCTTGGCGATGTTGAAGGCGATGTTTGTGGCCAGAGACGTTTTCCCCATCGAAGGTCGACCGGCGAGAATCAGAAGGTCAGACGGATGCAAACCACCCAGCTTTTTGTCCAGATCGATCAGGCCCGTCGAGATGCCCGCAAGGCCACCGTCGCGCTGGTAGGCGGCGTTGGCGACGTTGACGGCTTCGGTCACGGCCTTGAGGAAGGATTGAAAGCCGCGCTCGGCCACGCCCTGTTCACCCAGTTTATAAAGCCGCTGTTCGGCCTCGATGATCTGTTCTTTCGGCTCGGAATGGACCTCGACCTTGGCGGCGCGAGCGGCGATGTCGCGCCCCAAGCCAATAAGTTCGCGCCGTACCGCAAGGTCATAGATCATCTGGGCATAGTCGCGCGCCGCATAGGACGAAATCGCAGCGCCCGCGAGGCGGACAAGATAGGACGGCCCCCCAAGTTCGCGCAGGCCCTCGTCATCCTCAAAGAAGGGTTTGAGCGTGACAGGGGTGGCAAGCGCGTTTTTCTGAATGCGGGCGGCGGCGCGTTCAAAGATGCGCTGGTGCACGGGGTCATGGAAATGTTCGGGTTTGACGAGGGAAGAGATGCGGTCGTAGACCTCGTTGTTGGTCAGGATCGCACCCAGAAGCTGCTGCTCTGCCTCGATATTATGCGGCAGAACCTCTGCGTCAGTGCTTGTGGCGGGCAGCGCTTGGCGGATGGTTGCAACTTCGTTCATCGGGTCCTCGGGCTAGCGTCAGGCCGATGTCCTACCCCGTAACGGTCCTGCGGCGCAATCAGGGAAACTCTGGGGATAAGGCGAGCCTTATTGGCGGATTTTGTGGTCGTTCATTCGCATCTTACCACATCTTGCGAGGGTCGGCGAAAAAAATGCCGATTGCTTCAAGAGATGTCAGGGTTATCCCCACGCCATCCACAAAGCCATGCACTGATTATTTTGCCCGAGCCGCCTGCCACGCGCGCGGATCGCGCAGAAAGCGTTCAACCTCGGTCAGCGTTGCCGCATCGAAACTGCCCTGCGCGCGCGCCTCGGCCAGCACATCCCACCATGTACAAAGGTGATGCAATTGTACGCCATGATCTGCAAGCCGCTGGGTGGTTTCGGGAAAGATACCGTAGTAGAAAATCACCGCCGTGTGTGCGCAACTGGCTCCCGTCTCGCGAATGGCATCGACGAAAGACAATTTTGATCCGCCGTCAGTGGTCAAGTCCTCAACCAGCAAAACCCTTTGGCCTTCGGTCATTTGGCCCTCGATACGAGCGTTGCGACCGTAGCCCTTGGGCTTTTTGCGCACATATGTCATCGGCAGGGCCAACCGCTCAGCTACCCACGCGCCAAACGGAATGCCCGCCGTTTCGCCACCCGCGATGTTGTCGAATGCCTCGAACCCGGCATCGCGCATCACGGTTACGGTCAGAAAATCCATCAAAGTCGCACGGATGCGCGGATATGAGATCAGCTTGCGGCAGTCGATATAGGTCGGCGAGGGCAGACCCGAGGCCAGCGTAAACGGTGTTTCGGCATTAAAATGAACAGCCTTGATTTCCAACAGCGCGCGGGCTGTAAGGCGGGCGATTTCTTCGCGGGGAGGGAAGGTGGTGGGGATCATCTGCGCATCCTATTCGTTTGGGCTTTCATACTGGTTCAAATATCCCCCGCGGAGCGTTCTTTGGCCTGCCTTACAAGCCTCCGGCGGGGATATTTACTACCAGTGCGAAATCAGGGCTCGACGTGCCAATGCACGGGGAAGCCCGGGTTAAAGACGGTAACGGGGCCCGCCTCGGTGAAGATTTTCTCGGGGAAGATCTGGGCGCTTTCGTGTTTGACCAGCGTCAGGGTCGCCTGGTTGATGGGCAGGCGATAAAAGGCAGGGCCATTCAGCGAGGTAAAGGCTTCGAGCCGGTCAAGCGCGCCGTCTTCTTCAAACACATGCGCGAGCAGCGGCATGGTGTTGGTGGCCGTAAAGCAACCCGCGCAGCCGCAAGCGTGTTCTTTCAGCGCATCGACATGGGGCGCGGAATCTGTGCCAAGGAAGAACCGCGCGGCGCCGCTTGTTGCGGCCTTGCGCAGGGCGAGCCGGTGGCTTTCGCGTTTGGCTACGGGCAGGCAATAGTAGTGCGGCTTGATTCCGCCCGCGAGGATGTGATTGCGGTTTATGATCAGATGGTGCGTCGTGATCGTGGCGGCGAGGTTTTCGCCACCCGCGCGTGCGTAGTCCACGCCTTGAGAGGTGGTGATATGTTCCATCACCACGCGCAGTGCAGGATTTCGCCGACGCAGCGGATCGAGAATGGTGTCGATAAACGCGGCCTCACGGTCGAAGATATCGACCCAAGGGTCTGTCACTTCGCCATGCAGGCAAAGTGGAAGCCCGATCTCGGCCATCTTTTCCAGCACCGGCTGCACTTTATCAAAGTTGGAAACGCCTGAATGCGAATTGGTTGTGGCGCCTGCAGGATAGAGCTTGACCGCCTTGACCAGACCCGAGGCTGCGGCGGCGGCCACATCGGCGGGGTCGGTGGATTCGGTCAGATAGAGCGTCATCAGCGGCTCGAACTGCGCCCCTTTGGGCAGAGCGGCGAGGATTCGGGTGCGATATGCCTCTGCCTGAGCCAGAGTGACCACGGGCGGCACGAGGTTTGGCATGATGATTGCGCGGGCAAAATGGCGCGCGGTTTCGGGCAGCACGCCTTTGAGCATGGCGCCATCGCGCAGGTGCAGGTGCCAATCGTCGGGGCGGCGGAGGGTGAGGCTTTGTGTCATGCTTTTGCCTAGCGCAGGGCAGGGGCTTTATCTAGGGGAATTGCAACGTTTTGCGCGGAATATGCTTGGCAACTGCGGGCGATTGTGGTGTGGTTTCCGGGCGCGATGGCGAAAAATCGCCGCGCCGTTTTCTTCATGAAATTGCTGGTGGCTCAGTCAAACCTTTGGGTTGGCTGCAACTCTGGCCTGTCTGGAAAGGACAAACATGCATCGCGTGATCGAAGCCTGCGCCTATGCGGCGCGCAAACATCTGCATCAACGGCGCAAGGGGGTGGCGGGCGAGCCGTATGTCAATCATGTGATTGACGTGGCGCTGCGTGTCTCGCGCAGCACTGCGGCGGATGACGATTTGCTGATCGCCGCGCTTTTGCATGATGTCATCGAAGATACCGATGGAACCGCAGAGGAAATCGAAAGCCTTTTCGGGCCTGACGTGGCGCAGGTGGTTTTGGAGGTGACCGATGACAAATCCATCCCCAAGGCCGCGCGCAAGGCCGCGCAAGAGGCAGAAGTTAAGCATAAATCAGCGCGCGCCAAGCGAATCAAGCTGGCCGACAAGGCATCAAACCTGACCGCTTTGGCCGAAAGTCCGCCCTTGCATTGGGATCACGACCGCGCCTTGGCCTATGTCGATTGGGCCGAGCGCGTGATTGCGGGCGCGCGTGCTCTGGACCCGGATCTGGAGGCGGCATTTGACGCAAGTCTTGCCCTTGCGCGTAGGTCTTTGGTCGCAAAGGGCTGATTTACCATTGCTGCATCGCAGCAATTAGGGTTTGATCGCAATGTCTGCTCCATTGTTCAGAAATTGTGCCAGGAGAGTGCCATGCGTTTGTTCGACCCTTTTGATCTTGTCCGTCCCGCGTTTGAAGCGATCGACATCCTCGTCGAGTCTCAAATCGTGATCGGGCTGCGACTGACTGGCATGGCGGGATTCTGGCCAATGGCCAAGGGCGAGACTGCGCGGATGGTCAATGAAAAGCTGCAAGCCGGCATGGATATGGGGCACGCAATGCTCAATGCCGGGATGGCGGGGGCGACCCCTTCGCAAATGGCAATGGCCGCAATGGCCCCAGTGCGGCGCAAGACCAAATCAAATGCCAAGCGTTTGCAACGCAAAGTCAGTGGACTTTGATCTGTTGTTAAGCTGGCCCTGCAGCCCAGCCGCGATTTCAGGCTTGGTCGGGCTTGGTGCCCGTCGGTTCATCGGCATCCATCAGGCGCGCAAGTCGTTTGACGAATCGCGGCGCACGCAGTCTGGGCACCACTGAATTGCAGATCATCCGAATGTGGGATTCGCGGTTGCGTTCCTCTGCGAGATCGAGAACGGCTTTGAGATAAGGCAGATACTCGCGACGCTGACGCCAGAGTTTGGCAAAGCTGGTGGGGGTCAGTTTGCCGGCCATTGCCTGGTCGATCATCGGTTCCAGCAGCCCCATTGCGCCGAAATGTGTTTCCAGCCGGTCGCCCAAATAGGGTGCTGAAAGCCGCGTGATATAGGGCGCACGAAACAGCGCAGCCTGCATCGCTTCGGCGGGGAGTTGCGGATCATGGACCACGGTCGCACGCGCGCAGCCTTCAAGCATGTCGGGGGCATAGCCATAGCGCGAGGTGAAATCCAGACGGCTGGCGCGCCGTGTCCGGGTATCCCAGCGGGTTTGCTCAGGATCGAGCGTTGCGCGCGGATTGAGCGCAAACACCTGACTGCCCGGAGAGGCGACAGAATAGGCGCAGGCGGCATATCCACCCATGCCCGCGCCGTAAAACAGCACATGGTCGAAGTCCTCAAAGAACGAATCGTCCACTTGTCGGTCAAAAAAGGCATAAACGGCCGGATCGCGATACCAGGTTTCACCATCTGCGATCAGGCAAAGCATCGACCAGCCGCGCGCTTTTGCCAGCTCATGGCCGCGTGGCAATTGATCCGGCGTCGACATCACCTCGGCCAAGGTTTCAAAACAGACAAGCAGTTTGGAGCCTTCGTCGATAAACAAGGCAGAATGATGCGCGCCGAGATGGTGGAAATAGCCCGAATCCTCGGTCAATTTCTCAAGCTTGGCGGCCCAGACTTGTTTGGGCGCGTTTTGCTGTGTTGTCTCTAGCTCGGCGTCGGTCATACCAAATTCCATTCTTCCCCATTTGAATGAGGTCCTAAGCCATTGTCGGCCTTTGCCACGTCAGGAGCAAGGTAAGATCATGGTGGATTGGCGGCATTTGCACGACAGTTTGTTTCAGTTAGGCCAAAATGCTTAAGCTCGGATTAATCCTTGGCGTCTGGACCACCCGGATAGAGGTGGGGCAGCAGCGTTAGCGCAGTCCTTGCCGTTAAGGTAAGCGACGGGGGCGTCATCAGCAAACGACCATAAAGCGCGCGCCACGGCTCTTCGTGCATCAGCGTGTCAAAGCGCGTCTTTCGCCAGTCTAACGCGCTGCGGTGCAAACCCGCCAGGATAGGGTCGGCGTGCAATTCGGCATGCAGCGCGCGGCTGTCAAGCGCAAGGATCGAGCGGTCTTCCACTTCGCAGAAATTGCGCTCGACCCAATAGGACATATCAAAGCCAGAGGCATCGCGGTTGGCGCGGCCACGGTCTGCCTTTACAAGGTAATTCTGCATCGATCCAACCGCATAGTGGTTGAGTTGCACCAGCGCGTAATTGTCACGCCGATAGTCGGAAAACAGCCTTCCCATGGTCACGCTGGGTGGCAGCGCGCGGCCCGACCCGTCGAACCAGCGTGCCCCAGAAATGCGATCCGGGTCGGGGTTGCGGGGGCGGTGGACGCCAAGTTTGCGATAGGTGCCATCGTTCTTGAACAATGTCTTAAACATCTGAGCGCGCCAGGGCCAGGCAAAGGTTGCGGGGGCGGCAAGGGTGAAGGTCTGGGTAACAAGGGTGTCGGTGATCTCGACCACGCCTGCGTTTCCAAAGAGCCGCCATGTGAGCGGGATGGCGGTGGCCTCGGGCAGCGCAGCCAGCAGGGCGGAAAGCGTGCGGTCGCCTGCATGGATGTTGACGAATTCGTCGATATCGGAAAACAGAATCCAATCGGCCTGTTTGGTCAACGGATGCTTGTCAGCGGCCTTGAGCATCGACCATTGCGGCCCCTCGGGGTGGGGGCCGTCGTTGCGCACATGGGTCAGCCAACCCATTGCGGCCAGCCGGTCGAGCATCAGGTCGGTGCCGTCAGCGCAATCGTTTGAAAAGACCAGAAAATCGCTGAATCCACAGGCGCGATGATGGGCGAGCCATTCCAGCAGGAAAGCGCCTTCGTTTTTGACGCCAAGGATGGAAACTGCGCGCATGTCGTGCCTTTGGTCTTGGTGCCGAGGGTAAGATCGGCGGCGGATCTATCTGCGGGCAGAGGATGGGGGCAAAGTGCGCGAGATGCCAGATGAAATTGGGATAATGCTTAGGTCGTAGGTGTGGGGAAGGCAGCTTGACCCTATGGGTCTAGGGGGTCAGCATGCCGGTGGAGCCGGAGGGGGATGCGATGGGATTGCCTGCGTCGATTGATGAGGTGGAGAAACTGCTGGCCGAGCAGGGCTATGTGGCGGCGCGTGCCTTGGCGGTGGTCGTGTTCTTGGCGCTCAAGCTGGGCAAGCCGCTGTTTCTGGAGGGCGAAGCGGGGGTTGGCAAAACCGAGATTGCCAAGGTGATCGCCACGGCACTGGGGCGGCGGTTGATCCGGCTGCAATGCTATGAGGGGCTGGATGCGGCCTCGGCGGTGGCGGAGTGGAACTTTGCCGCCCAGATGATTGCGATCCGCTCGGGCGAGGGTTTGGGGCGCGAGGGGCTGTTTACCGA
>JAHEBX010000166.1 GCA_024642045.1 Pseudorhodobacter sp.
CCTATGCGCAGGAAAAGTTGCAACCCCGCGTGATCAAGGCTTATCGCGAGGAAACCACCGACCCTGCTATTTTCCGTGAGATGGGCGAGATGGGGTTGCTGGGCACAACGATCCCCGAAACCTACGGCGGGCTTGGCGCGTCTTATGTGGCCTATGGTCTGATCGCGCGCGAGGTCGAGCGCGTGGACAGCGGCTATCGCAGCATGATGTCGGTGCAATCGTCTTTGGTGATGTATCCGATCTATGCCTATGGCACCGAGGCGCAGCGGATGAAATATCTGCCCAAGCTGGCCAGCGGCGAATGGATCGGCTGCTTTGGTCTGACCGAACCGGATGCGGGATCGGACCCTGCGGGGATGAAGACCGTCGCCAAGAAAACCGCCAACGGCTATGTGCTGAACGGTGCCAAGATGTGGATTTCCAACGCGCCGATTGCGGATGTCTTCGTGGTCTGGGCCAAGTCGGAAGCCCACGGCGGCAAGATCAAGGGCTTTGTGCTGGAAAAGGGCATGAAGGGGCTGTCTGCGCCGAAAATCGGTGGCAAGCTGAGCTTGCGCGCCAGCATCACCGGCGAGATCGTGATGAAGGATGTCGAAATTGGCGAGGAGGCTTTACTGCCGTTTGTCGAGGGCCTCAAGGGGCCGTTTGGCTGTCTGAACCGCGCGCGCTATGGCATCTCTTGGGGCGTGCTGGGGGCGGCAGAGTTCTGCATGCAGGCCGCGCGCCAGTATGGGCTGGACCGCAAGCAGTTCGACAAACCCATCGCGGGCACGCAGATTTTTCAGTTGAAGCTGGCCAATATGATGACCGAAATCTCGTTGGGTTTGCAGGCATCCTTGCGGGTGGGCCGCCTGATGGATGAAGCCAATGCGGCACCCGAGATGATTTCAATCGTCAAGCGCAACAACTGCGGCAAAGCGCTGGATGCGGCGCGGATGGCACGCGATATGCACGGCGGCAACGGGATTTCGGAAGAGTTCCAGATCATGCGGCATATGGTGAACCTTGAGACGGTCAACACCTATGAGGGCACGCATGACGTGCATGCGCTGATCCTGGGTCGGGCGATTACGGGGTTGCAAGCGTTTTTCTGAGACACAGACGGGGTGCGCAGGTCCTGCGCACCCCGTCTGTTTTCAAAACGCTTCTTCCAAAGCTGCGGCGCGGCGGGCTTCGGCCTCGCGGGCGGCCTCGACGCGGGCACGACTGCGGCGCTTGATCTCATAGACCACAGCCAGTGCGAGGGTGACGATCATCAGCATCAGGGCCAGCGCGTTGATGGTGGGCGTAATGCCGGAACGCACCTTGGAAAACACATAGACCGTCAGCGTATTGGCCCCGCCACGGGTGAATTGGGTGACGTTGTAGTTCTCAATCGACTGGAAAAAGGCAACCGCTGCCCCTGCCCCGATGGCTGGATAAAGATGTGGCAACAGGATGCGGCGCATCACCTGATTGTGGCTAGCGCCGAGGTCGAGGGCGGCCTCTTCCAGCCCCTCATCAAAGCTTTGCAGGCGGGCCAACACCAAAAGCATCACCATAGCGGCGATATAGCTGACCTGACCCAGCACCGACAAATGCAGACCCGGCTTGAATAGGATAAAGTCCGAGTGGATGCCATTGCCGATTTTCGTCCACATGATCATCGTCGAGATGCCGATCACGGCGCCGGGGATCAGCAGGGTCGAGATCATCAGCCCATAAAGCGTGGTGCGAAGTTTACCCGAAATCGAGTTGATCAGGATGGCGGCCGAAGTGCCGACCAGCACAGCCAGAGCGCTTGCGGCGATGGCCACAAAGATCGTGTTCTGGAAAGCGTGCCACATGGTGTCATCGGCCCAGAGCGCGTCGAACCAGCGCCAGGTAAAGCCCTTCCAAGGCACGATGGACGGCGTTTTGTTATCGTTGAACGCCGCAGCCCCCATGATCCCCAGCGGGATCAGCAGATAGAGGATGAAGGTATAGGCGTAAACGCGGGCGAGGGTTTGGCGAAATTTATACATGCTGCCCCCCCTTATTTCGCGATATCGGCAAGTTTGACGCGGAACAGCCGCATCACAAGGCTGACAAAGAGCGTGCACATCAGCAACAGCAGGAAGGCATAGGCGGCGGCTGTGTTCCAGTCGAGAGCGTCAAACATCCATTGCTGGATGGTCTGGGTGAACCATTGCGAGGTGGTGGAACCGAGGATGGTGGGCACCAAGAGCGAGCCTGCCGAAAGCATGAAGACCATCACCGCGCCGCTGGCGATACCCGGTTTGCAATGCGGCAGCACAATGCGCAGATGGGTGCGCCACCATGGGCTGCCAAGGTCTTCGGCGGCTTCGATCTGGTTGCTGTCCAGCGAGGACATCGCGTTATAGACGGGAAAGATCATAAAGAGGACATAGGTGTAGACTAGTCCGATCAGCACACCGTTATAGCCCGAAATCCAGCGGATCGGCTGGTCGATCAGGTGCAGCCAGACCAAGAGCGACGAAAGCGGGCCTTTGAGCGCAAGGATGATCCACCACGCAAAGGCGCGCAGCACTTCGGACACCCAGAGCGGCACGAAGAGCAGCAGGAACATCGTCGGCAGGGATTTGGGGCTGATGATTTTTGCCATGAAGTAAGACAGCGGATAGGCCAGCACAAAGCACAGCAGGGTGACGACAACCGAATAGAACAGCGTCAGCGTGAACGTCAGCACATGCACCGGAATATGCACGGGTATTCCCATCAGCGTCGTATCAATCGAGCCGTTGAACACTTTGAGGTAGTTGGCAAAGGTATATTGGTCGTTGGGCCCGCCAATCTCGGTCACTGGCAAGAGCGGGCGAAACGAGCTTTCCAGCAGGGTGACGTTCGGCAAAATGACCAGCATCAGCAGCCAGAACGCGGTGATCAGGCAGATGATAAAGGTCGCGCTTTTGCCATAGCGGCGGAACATATCGCCCATGGCTCAGGCCCCCTTGCTTGCGTCGGGCAGGATCGAGGCATGGGCGGCGTTGAAGCTGGCAAACCGCTTGGCCCCGATGGAGGGCACAGTGGCAGAGCCGTCGTTGCGCACTTCGGCGACAAGGGTTTGGCCGTTTTCGGTTTTGGCGTGAACCGCGATAAAGGCGCCCTCAAAGGAAACCTCGGACACGGTGACAGGGATGGTGTTTTCGCTGCCGGCGGTCTCGGTCAGGATGGTATGTTCGGGGCGGACATACAGCTTGATGTTGTCGCCCTTAGCCTGTTCACCCAGCCGCGCATTCAGGCGACCAAAGGCGGTATCAAAGCCCGCCATACCGCCAGAAGGATTGGCAACGGAGCCTGTGAAGATGTTGTTTTCACCCACAAAAGCCGCCACAAAGCCGTTGACGGGGTTGTTGTAGATGTCACGCGGGTTGGCAACTTGCTGGATGCGGCCTTGGCTCATCACACCGACACGGTCGGACATGGCCAGTGCCTCGCCCTGATCATGGGTGATATAGATGAACGTCACGCCAGTGCGTTTTTGAATGGTGCGCAGCTCGGCGCGCATGTGTTGGCGCAGTTTGAGATCAAGCGCCGAGAGCGGTTCGTCCAGCAGCATCACCTTGGGTTCAACCGCCAGAGCGCGGGCGATAGCGACGCGCTGTTTCTGGCCGCCAGACAGCTGGCTGACCATTTTGTCGGCGGCATCGGGCAGATCGACCATATCCAGCAAGGCTTGGGCCTTTGCGCGGCGGGTCTTTTTATCAACGCCCCGCACTTCCAGACCGAACGAGATATTCTCCCAGATCGACATCAGCGGAAAGAGCGCGAGGTTCTGGAAGATCAGCGCGGTGGGGCGCTGGTTGGGGCGTTGACCCCTCATGTCCATGCCGCCGATGCGGATCTGGCCATGCGTGGGTTCAATAAAGCCCGAAATCATCCGCAGGATCGTGGTCTTACCGCAGCCCGAAGGCCCTAGAAAGGAAAAGAACTCACCGGGTTCGATAGAAACATTGGCGTTATCAACCGCCCGAAAACTGCCGAAATCGCAGCAGACATTTTCAAGATCAATCCCAGCACTCATGGATCGTCTTTCCCCCTGATGTGTTTTTATGAACGGACCTTTTGGCCCTTGAACATGCGGGCGGCGCCAGCACGCAAACGCCGGGCCCCTGCGAGCCCGGCGCTGTTGTCAAAGCAATGCCTCAGGCGGCCTTGTATTTGTCAGCATATTCCGCACGCTTGGTGAGGAATTCTGCCGACTGGTCGGGCCACCACCACAGTTTGGCCAGCGCGTCATCGTTGAACGTGCCGTTATAATAGGCCGAAACATCGGGGCTCATCTTGTCAGCGGCACCCTTGCCAACCGGGTTGGACGAGAAGGCGGTTGCCCACATTGCAGCGCCTTCGGGGGTCGAGACCCACTTGGCCAATTCGTGCGCCTGATCGACGTTCTTGGCGTTCTTCATCAGGATAAAGCCCTGATGCCAAGCAAAGGCACCTTCAACCGGAGCCGCATAGCCATAGCCATCGTTGCGCAGGTTATAGCCGGTCGAATCCCAGCACAGACCAACCGTCGCACCATTGGCGGTAAAGCCGGCATTGGCCTCGTTTTCACCCGACCACCACTGCACGACGTTGCCCTTGGCCTTGATCGCCTCGGCCAGCGCGATATCCCACAGTTCAGCCATTGCGCCCATGTCGGAATAGCCATCCATCCACGGACGTGGCAGCTTGCCCGTCGCATCCAGCCAACGACCCATCGCGGCCAAGGCCGAATGTGGGCGCAAGGTCACTTCGTTGTCAGGGCTGAACAAAGCGCCGAGCGATGCCGGATCGCCAAGTTTCGCGGACTCTTTGTTATAGACCAGCGATTCAGTGCCCCAGTTCGACGGCACATACATCAGCGCGCCGTCTTTGTGCGACCGCTCGCCCGCGGCACCATCGGCCAGACCGGGCAGGTAGTTGTCCATCGCCAGTTTTGCCGGATCCCAAGCGGCCAAAATGCCGTTGGAGTTCCAGGCGCCGACGCGGTCAATGGTTGGCTCGATCATATCGACGCCACCGGCCTCAAGCGCGACTTTGGCTTCACCGAACATGGTTTCCTGATCGGGAAGTTCCTTGAAGTTGACCTTGATCCCGGTCGCCGCTTCAAACGCAGGGAACACGATGGTTTTGAAATTGTCGTAGCCTGCCCAGCCCACAAAGTTCAGCTCGCCCGAGGAGGCGAGTGCTTTGGACGAGATCAATGCGGGGGCGGCAAGCGCGCCCGCGCCGACAGCGGTGGTCTGGAGGAAAGAGCGACGGTTAAGAGTTGATTTTGTGGTCACGAAAGTCTCCCTACTGTTGATCCGTGCAAGACGGACGTGCGGATGCTATTCGAGGCATCTCTATAGCCAGAATGGTAAATCACATCTGTGTCACACCTTAATGACGCCAGCCGCGACTCCCCTTCCATGCGCGAAGCTTACTCCTGTGGTGGGGCAAGCTGTCAACAAATGTTATTGACTGGCCGATCAACCTTGGGCGCCTTGGTGAAACGCCTGGCAAAGCGATTGAATTAGAGGCGATCGGGAAACAACTGCCATATGCATGTTCTGCTGTGGATTGAAGCCTACCTGGTGAATTTTTCATCGATATACAGTATTATTGAAATATTCTTCTGAAGTATTGCAATTATTGCGCAACCATTGCCCAGACATTTCACGCAAGACTGATACATTGGCGCCAAGCCGTTTTGCCATCAGGAGTTGCAGATGAAAGTGGTCGTTTTGGGCGCGGGCGTTATTGGTACTACGACTGCCTATTATCTGGCCTTATCAGGGCATGAGGTTACGGTCATTGATCGCCAGCCTTCGCCAGCGCTGGAGACCTCTTTTGCCAACGCGGGCGAGATCAGCCCGGGGTACGCAAGCCCTTGGGCCGCGCCGGGAATTCCGGCCAAGGCGGTGAAGTGGTTGATGATGCGCCATGCACCGCTGATCGTTCAGCCAATGCCGGATCTGGCCAAGATTTCGTGGGTGGCGCGGATGTTGATGAACTGCACCTCGCCCGCCTATGCGCGCAACAAGAGCCGCATGGTGAGGCTGGCAGAATACAGCCGCGATTGTCTGATTGACCTGCGCAAGACCACAGGCATCACCTATGACGAGCGCACGCAGGGCACCTTGCAGCTGTTCCGCACCCAAAAGCAGGTCGATGGGGCCTATAAAGACATCAAGGTTCTGAAGGACTACGGCGTGCCGTTCGAAGTGCTGGACGCCGATGGCTGCATCGCGGCTGAACCTGCGCTGGCAGATAAGCGCCACAAGATCGCGGGCGGCCTGCGCCTGCCGGGCGACGAGACGGGCGATTGCTTTAAATTCACCAACCGGCTAGCCGAAATGGCGGCGGCGGCAGGGGTGAAATTCCGCTATGGCGTGCGGATCGACCGGTTAGAGATGGCGATGGGGCGCGTGACCAGCGTTCACACATCGGCGGGCAAAATCTCGGGCGACGCGTTTGTGCTGGCGATGGGCAGCTTTTCCCCCATGCTGGCGCGCCCCTTGGGGATCAAACTGCCGGTCTATCCGGTCAAGGGATATTCGATCACCGTGCCAATCAAGGATGCCAGCCGCGCGCCAGAATCGACGATCATGGACGAGACTTACAAGATCGCGATAACGCGGTTGGGCGACCGCATCCGCGTGGGCGGGATGGCCGAGATCGCAGGTTTTGACATGACGCTGCACCCCAAGCGGCGCGCGACGCTTGTGCATTCGGTCGAGGATCTGTTCGGGGGCGCGGGCGATCAAAGCCAAGCTACCTTCTGGTGCGGCTTGCGCCCGATGACGCCCGATGGCACGCCTGTGGTGGGCCGCTCGCCCGTTGAAAACCTGTTTCTGAACACCGGTCACGGCACGCTGGGCTGGACAATGGCAACAGGATCGGCGCGGTTGATGGCTGATCTGGTGTCAGGGCGCGTGCCCGAGATCGAGAGCGGCGATCTGGGCTATGCGCGCTATCAGGGGATTGCAGCCTGAGCCAAGCGGGCTATGTTTGCCCTGAAAACAGGGGGCAGAACAGGGGGCAGAGATGAACGCGATTGATCAGACCAAGCTGGCGAAACTGGCCGAAGTGGCGGTGCGGGTGGGGCTTAACCTGCAACCGGGGCAGGATTTGATTCTGACAGCGCCGATGGCTGCCCTGCCCTTGGTGCGGCTGGTGGCGGGGGCGGCCTATCGGGCGGGCGCGGGCGTGGTGACGCCGATCTTTGCCGATGAAGCGATCACGCTGGCGAAGTTTGAACACGGCTCGGACGCGAGCTTTGATCGCGCCCCGAACTGGCTTTACAATGGGATGGCCGAAGGCTTTGC
>JAHEBX010000167.1 GCA_024642045.1 Pseudorhodobacter sp.
GGGCGCTTTTCGCCCTTTGTGTCGATCATGGCTCGATCAACGTTGACGGCCCTAAGCCGCCATTGGCCGTGACGAGGGATGTTGCAGCGCCGTTCTGCGACCCGGCCGTTCATACTTGCGCAGCATTTCCGGGCTCGACGCTTCCGCCAGACAGCAATCGCAGGAGGCTGCAGCGACTGCACAGTATTCCACGGTCTGATCGAGTCGCCGGACTGATTGATGAAAACAAACCTGCGACTGGCCTCGCAAGAGTCGCGGCGCCCACCCGCTGACGGACGCCCGTCAGTTTCCATCACACGATTCTGTCAGACCACTATCCAAATCCCCATCCCAACCAAAGCCACGCCAACGGCTTTTGACAGGAGTGCAGCACGAGGCACGATTTTCTCGACCAAAACGTAGATCGTGATCGCGATGATCCAAGCTGCGTTCATGACGCCAACCACAAATAGCAGCCCCATCAGCGCCCAGCAGCAGCCGACACAGTACAAACCATGCCGCCAGCCCATGCCCAAGGCACCCCAGCTGCCCTCGCGCCACTGGGTCATCAGGAAATTGATCGGCGTGCGACATTGGCGCAAACAGGCGTGTTTCACCGGGCTGAACTGGTAAAGCCCGGCCACGATCAGGATCGCCCCAGCAATCGGGCCTGTTGCCCGCATCATCATCGGCGACATGATTGCCAAATTGGTAAACCCGGCCTGCAGCCCTGCCGCCGCCAAGCTAAACCCGGCCCAGGCCAGAACATAGCCCCCCGAAAAGGCAAACACCGGCAGCCATCCGGCCCCACGCGCGCGGTCGGCCCCCTGCATAAGGGCATAAGCCGTGATCATCGGGGCGGCGGTGGGCAGCATCATCGCTGCCATCATCACCGCCCACATCAAAAACAACCCGAAGAATTGCATCGGGGAGAACACCTGCATCATCAGCGCGGACATGCCCGGCATCGACGACATGTCGTTGATCATGACACTGAGGTAGGCCCAAGACGCCACCGCTACGGCAGTCGGGCCACCGAGTAACAGCGCAAGGCGCGCGGGAGTCATTTGCGCCCGCATGCTCTTCATGTTGCCCGCGCGCTGCATCACTGTTCGCTCTGGTAGGCAAAGGGAGAAAACACCGCCGTCTTGTCAGACAGATCCCAAGCCATACCGTGATCATTAAACACCATCTTGCTCGATTTCGCCGCCGTGGCGGGGAAACCGGGTGCGATGCACAAGGGATGGCCCGAAATCGTCACTGGCCCGTCGCCTTGCCCGGTGATCCGGTCAATCGCAACATCCGCGATGCCGGGAATTTTTAGCCCGTGTTTTCCGCCCTTGATGGAAAATTCAATAGGCACAGAGCGCACGCCGACAATTGCCCCGATATGGGTGGCTAGCCGCGCTGGGTGACCTCCACCCTGCCCACCAAAGATTTTCATCAGGCTGGCCTTCTGCGCCTCATCTGCCTTGTCATCGACATACAGCGCAACGTTCCACTTTGTGGTGGCCATATGCCCCGGCGAATGCACCGCAAGGGCCACGTTCAAGCCAGACAGCCTCACCGCCTCATCCATGCCCTCCTTGATGTGCCAGCCGACCAAGGCTGTGCAGTCATCCTCGGTGGGCGGGCTTAGGAACAGGCAGGGACAGGCAACATCGCAATTGCAGCTTTCAAAGTAGGTTCCGTTCAGCGACCAGGTCATCGTGGTATTCCTTTGTTGTGGCATTTCCCTGCCCTCACTCTGACAGGCCCATCGCGACGGCGCTTGCGGTCAACCTTTGGCCGGCCTGCAGATTCCCTTTGGTTTTTCGGCGTTATCATGGTGAAATCCTGCAGATGACCGATACACGCCCGGGATCGGAATTGATGACCAGGATTATGAGATTTGGCGGACAGAGCGATTGGCTTTGCCTGAGATACCGGGCATCTTGGGCCCGTAGTCTGGCGAGGGTTTGACGGCATGACCTTCACTTTTGCCGGATATGTCCTGAACCCCCAAACCCATCAGCTGTCGCATGATGGAGTGACCCTGGCTGTGGAACCACAAGTCTTTGACCTGCTGTGCCTGTTGGCCAAAGAGGCTGGAAATCTGGTCAGCAAAGACCAGATGATCGAGGAAATCTGGGGCGGGAGGATCGTTGCCGAGGCCACAATCGATGGTCGCATCGCAGCAGCTCGCAAGGCGGTGGGCGACGATGGGCGCAGACAGGCGGTCATCGCCACGGTGGTCCGGCGCGGCATACGGATGGTGGTTCCCGTCGAGGTAAACCCTGACACACCGGGCACCGCACCGCCTCAACTGCCAATTTTACCGATCATCCCAGAGACCCCCCGTCAAACCACCCTGATACCGACACTTGTCGTTTTGCCGTTCAAGATCGCCAGCGAGGGACTGGATGAATATTTCTGTGATGGGCTCACCGAAGACGTCATCGCCAACCTGACGCATTTCAGAGAGTTGCGGGTCATCGCCAGCAGCTCATCCTTTCACTTTAAGAACCGCGTTAGCCCGGTGACCGAGATCGCGAAAACACTGGGCGTAGGGTACATTGTCGACGGCAGCGTGCGCCGTGCCGGCCAGCGGCTGCGCGTTGCCGTTCAGCTGATTGAGGCTGCCACCGGCGTGTCTCTTTGGGCAGATCGCTATGATCGCCAACTCGAGGATATATTCGCGGTTCAGGACGCGATCACCCATATGATCGTTGCCTCGCTGGGCGTGCAGATGCAGGACGCCGCCCTGACCCGCGCGTTGCGCAAAAGCCCGGCGGAATGGGACGCCTATGATTGCCTGCTAAGGGCGCGCCGCTACACGTCCACATTGGACGAAGCCATGCACGCCGAAGCCCGCAATCTTCTTGAACGTGCGATCACGCTTGATCCGAATTACGCCGAGGCCCACGCGCTGCTGGCCAATGTCTACCTGGCCGAATACCGGTTCTCGGCCAATCCCAGACCGGACCCCATTGAGCGGGCTTTGGCGATGGCCCTGAAAGCCACGCAGCTTGACCCGCAAAGCGCCTATGCCCGTTGCTGGCTGGCCATCGTGCATTTCTTTCAAAAGGACATCGGAAAGTTTGAAGCCGAGGCACAGCGCGCGTTGGACCTCAATCCGAACGATCCCGAAATCCTTGCCGAAGTTGGCCACTACCTGTCATTTCGAGGCGACTATGAACGTGGATCAGAGCTGTCGGACCGGGCCAAGGCGCTGAACCCGCTGCATCCGGGCTGGTTTCATTTCAGTTCGGCTTTGTTGCATTTCCATCAGCACCAGCACGAGGATGTTCTGCTGGATGTGCAGCGTATCAGCATGCCCGGATTTTACTGGACGCATTTGCTGGGCGCGGCTGCCTACGGGCATCTAAACCGCGCTGAAGCGGGCGAAGTCCTGGCCAAAATGAAAGCTGTAAAACCCGGTGTCTCGGCCCGAACGGAAATCCAAAAATGGAACGTGGCGCCACAGGAGTGTGCCCACATTATGGAAGGCCTGCGCAAAGCGGGGCACGACGAATAGAAACGTTTCTACCCCCGACGCCGGACGTGACCGATGCTCGACAATAATCGCCGCCCGAGGCGGGTGGTTCGGTGGAACCGTTCTTGAGGAACAGGCGTTTTTTTGCGCTGACGGGGTCCCATCGACACGAATGTGAGAATGGTTTTTAACCGATCTCTACCGCTCAGAGCGGAACCGTGGTTCCATGACGTCGTGAAGGTCGGCGTCTCAGAATGCTGATATCAAGCTTGCACTTTCAGCGAATGGCCGCAGCCAGCCTTGCGTAACGGTTTGATCGGCCCACCGCAAAATTCGGCCAACCTGCGCATTTCCGCGGCGGTAATGTTAAAAGGCGACATCTGACGGCGGCTCTCGAAGAACGTTGATGCACCGTAAAAGATGTTTCGCGCCCCCGCGATTTCGTAAGAATCTCTGACATACAACTCCCTGATGGGCGAATTGTGTTTTGCTTTCCGGGTGACCTCAACCACCGCCGACGTTGTGATGGCACAACGACGCGTCACAGCGTTGCGGGCATTCTGGACGGATCCGCGACGATATTCCCGCAGGAGGTCCTATGGCTGTTCCAGACCTCGACAACCCGGACCTGCCTTTGCAGGTGCTGTTCGACCGATGGCCTGCGCTGGCGGCCGTATTCCTGTCGCACCGCATGCTGTGCTTTGGCTGCCCGATTGCACCGTTTCACACCATCGTCGATGCCTGTCAGGAATACGATCTGGAGGAGACGCGGTTTCGCCGTGAATTGCGAGCTGTCGTGCAGGCCGGCTGAATACAACAGCGGCTCTTAAAAAGATTGAACCAAAGTTCGGGATTAGACCAATGGCGAAACCAGATACCACGAAATCCCTGTCTGAAGATCAAAACACCTTGCCCGCCCTATTGCGGACCCGCGGTTTTCGGCACCGGATTTCGAACCTTCTTTCTGCAGCCGGGCGTGTTCGCAATGATAGTCGTGCCGCACGGGCTGCTGATCTGGTTTGGACATATCGCCCTGAAAGGGCCGCTTTCGCCGATGAATGGGCATATCAACGGGTTTCTGTTCGGTTTTGCGTTTCTGCCTTGCGGGCCTTTTGCACTTGGCCTGGCAGGGTTTGACATGCTTGCGGCAGCTGTGGGTTTACATCTGCGCGAGATTGGTGGAATTGGCGGGATGATGCGGGCGCCCCTTGGTTACGCTGGGCTGGCGCTGCAGGTCAGCCCCATGCTGGGCGCCGCCTTTGCCCGCGGTGCGCTGGCGGCCCTGAGGCGCATGTCGGTGACCTTTCAGGCCAGGCATTGGATGGGGGCAGAGCTCTGGACGGCCGGATTTGTCGTGCGGTATGCGCCGATCCTGGCAAGCGCCGTCGCCGGGCGCAAACTGCCATATTAGAAGGAAGGTTGAGTTGAGCCAGATATCCATCAGCGACGGGACGATAGAGATTGATGCGATACTGATTGCAAAGGGTCTGGGCATGCACCTCGATGCCCTCCGGCTGGCAATGCAGGACGGCCAAGTTACCCGCATCGTAGAGAAAGGCGAAGCTGAAGACGCGGGAAGATTCCGGGTGACGTTCTATTCCCCGCACCGCCGATTGCGGCTTTTGTTCGATGCCAAAGGCACGCTTTTGCAAACCTCATCGGCCGACTACAGCCGCAAACCGCGCCCCGTGACCGCACCCGTGACACCAACGGATGTCAGCTTGTAACGCCACTGAGCAGCACCAGCTGGTGTGGGGCTGTGACTGTGATCTTCTTGCGTTCGCTGGCAACAATGCCCTCTTTTTCCCAAGCACTGAGAAGCCTGCTGACGGTGTGCAAGGTTGATCCGGTCATGTCCGAGATATTCTGACGGGTGATCGGAAAGTCAATCTCAATGCCCCGATCCACTCTGCGGCCCATCTGTGTGATCAGCCGCAGCAGCGCGGCCGCGATACGCTGTTCCACCTGTTTCGTTGCCATCTCGACAATGACGCTGTGCATGTCGGCCATGCGCTCGCCCACCACAGCATAGGTCTCGGTGGCAAAGCCGGTATAATTTGCGATGAAGTCAGACCAAAGCCGGTCGGGCCAGGCCAGCACAACACATTCTTCCGCCGCCATTGCGGTGGCCGGATAGGATTTGTGGCCCAAGGCCGTCCCGATGCCAAACAGCTGACCGGGCGCTATGTGCAACAAGATGATCTGGTCGCCCTGCGCCGTGGTGCGCTGAACCCGGATATGCCCATCAAGCAACAGAAAAAACCGATCCACCGGCATGCCTTCGGAAAACACCGCTTTGCCCGGTTCAATCCGCGCGGTCTGTGCGGCATCCAGAATCTCGCGGATCTGAACGCGCGTCAGGTGGCGAAACGGCGGCAGGTGGGTCAGTAGACTTTCATCCAGTTTTTTCACATGGCAGCCCTTGATGTTGTGGCAGCGCAAATAGCGGCAGCGATCATTGCCTTACAACACGGTCAGGCCCAATCAATCCTGAAAGGATATCGTATGTTTTCGAAACTGACCATCGCCACTGCGGCGGCATTGCTGCTGGCAACCTCTGCCTTTGCCGAAACCTTTGAGATCAAGATGCTGAACAAGGGCGCCGATGGCGCAATGGTGTTCGAGCCTGCCTTCGTCAAAGCCGCCGTCGGCGACACCATCAATTTTGTCTCTCCAGACAAAGGCCACAATGTTGAATCTATCGAAGGCATGTTGCCGGAAGGGGTTGAGCGCTTCAAAAGCAAGATGAGCGAAGACTTCACTCTGACTCTGTCCGCCGAAGGGCTCTATGGCGTTAAATGCACGCCACACTATGCGATGGGCATGGTTGGGCTGATCCAAGTCGGCGCTGCGGTTAATCTGGATGCAGCCGCCGCTGTGATCCAGAAGGGCAAGGCAAAGTCACGGTTTGAGCCGCTGTTCGCACAGGTCGTCAAGTAAGCAACGCAGCAAAAATCGGAACGGCGGCCAGATTATCTGGCCGCCGTGTTCCCTAAAGTCGCCGCGCTCAGGACAGGCTGCGCACCAGTCTGAAGCCCAGATAATCGGGCGGCACACCGGCGGCGCAGCCGCCTGAACGCGCATCACGGACAAAGTCGATAATAAAGCCACGATGCTTGCCTTGCACCGCGCGCACGCCGCAGTAATCCGCCCGTTGTTCAATCACAGAGCCGTCAGCGGCGAGCGTGCCATTCTGAAAACAACTGTCGGTCCACTCCCAGACATTGCCCGCAATATCGGCCACGCCCAGATCGTTTACCCCAAAATACCCCAGCGGATGCAGCGTAAGATCGGCGGCACCGCGCCGTTCCACCTCGCGCCGATAGGCCGCGATCCATCGGCGGGATGGGTCTGATCCGTTGGCTTCGGCAGAAAATCCATCATCAAATGCCCGCTCTCCCGCCAGCCGCAACCATTCGGCATCACTTGGCAGCCGCCATGCAGCGCCAGTCCGCGCCGAATACCAGCGCGCATAGTCGGTGGCGTCGCTGTAATTCACGTTGGTCTGCGGCATGTCCTGCCTGTGCGTCGAGGGTGCGTCCTGACAAGCCTTGTCTGCGACGCACAGCGCGTAGTCGGCTTCGCTGACGGGGAATGTCATCACTTCGATGGCTGCAGCCGGGATCGTCTGAATCGGCGCATCGACGACCCGCGTACCTTGCCGAAACTCGCCAGCGGGGCGATACCTTTGCATCCCGGCCGCCAGCTGCACGGCCGCAGGAGCAGCAAGTTGATCGGGTTTATGCGGCCAAAGCAGCGTAGCGCTGCCAACCAGTCCCGCAAAGAAAGCGGCTGCGGTTGCGATGCTGCCGA
>JAHEBX010000168.1 GCA_024642045.1 Pseudorhodobacter sp.
GCGCGAAGGCGGCCTCGAGGGCGCCAGTGTCTTGAGAAGCGGCGTGTATCGTGATGCATTCCGCGCTGTCGCGCCGGGCAGCTTCCAAAAGCCGCGCCAAAAGAGTGGCTGTGAGTGCCTCGGTCGCCGTTTGTGGCGCAAGCCCCTCGAGGATCACGCGAAACATTGGAGCAAGCGAATCAAGGACCGCCTGCCGCGCCTCTGAAAAAGGAAACTCAAAGTCGTTGATCGTTTGGACGAGCGAGCCGCGAAGATAGTCTTGGTCGGCTTCGGCCTCAGCGCGGCCCTTTTCATAGCCCTCCGCATATCCAGCAAGAAATTCTTCCGATGGTCCGGTTTCGGCCTCGGGCGCTTCAGGATCAAAGCTTTGCAGCTGAAGAGAGATCGGGCTCATGTCCGACGCACCTGATCGGTGTCTTCCACCCAAGACTGAAGAACCTTGGTCGCATCCTCGCGTCGATCTTCAATTGCACGTTTCAGGCGCGCAATGGGGGCGTTCGGATCGCTTTCGGGGCTGCTTAAATTATCGAGCGCCGGAAATCCCATCGTCGGCATCGACATATTGAGCCCGAGGTCCAGCTCAGGAGTATCCGCTGGCAGCAGAGGGGGTTCGGCGCTGGCGGCCGGGGCCGCAAGCAGGATGGGCCGGACGACGAAAAGCCCCAGAACCAGCGCCACCGCACCCAAGACCCCGACCTGCACAAGCTGCATCACGTCGATCGGCAAGCCCGAACTTTCAGCGATCACCCCATCGGCCGAAAGCGGCTCGAAGGGAAGCGCGCGCACTGTGATGGAATCGCCTCTTTGTGCTTCGAACCCCACTGCAGAGGCCACGAGCGCCTGAAGCGATTGAAGCTCTTCCTCCGTCCTTGGGGTTCCGTCCGTTGCGGCATCGCTGACAAGAACGGCCACACTCAGTTTTCGGATTGCACCGGGTTGGCGTATCACTTCGCGCCGGGTCTGCGACACTTCGAAATTGGTCAGGGTTCGGCTCTCTGTGCTCTCGCCGCTCGATTGCCCCCCGTCTCCTGCGGCATCCCCGGTCGGAAGGTTGGATGCCACTGTGACAGACCCGGCGCGCGCATCGGTCGATTTCTCGGCCCGCTCTTGCACGTCGGTGCTGATCGCAATGCGCGACTCAGGATCGACAAGGTTTTCAGAATAGGTTTCGGCTTCCGTGACCCGCTCGATCGAGACCTCGACAATCGCCTGACCAGCGCCGACGTGAGCCTCGAGCAGACGCATTGCGCGGCGGCGCAAGGTCTCTTCAAGATCGCCGCTGTCCGAGGCTTGAGGATCGCCTTCCGAAACAAGCCCGTTTTCACTGTCGATCACGGCAACCTCTTCGGGTGACAGGGCCGTTACGGACGAAGCGACGAGGTACTGAAGCGCGCGAACCTGTTGCTGCGTGATCTTTCCAGCCGCCGCCGTAATCGTCACGGCAGCGGAAACTGGCGCATTGCGGCCAAATCCCCTTTCGGGCGCCGCCGAGATATGGACCCGAGCCGCCCGGATGTGGGGCGAAGCGAGGATTGTCCGGGCCAGCTCGCCCTCCTTCGCCCGCCAATAGGCAGCATCAAACATCTGCGACGTCGTGCCAAAACCCGAAAGCGAATCAAGAAGCTCATAGCCCTGCGCGCCATTTGCCGGCAGACCTGCCGAGGCAAGGGTCATGCGTAGGCTGTCGCGATCGGTTGCCGCGACATAGATGGCCGTTCCCCGCACCTCATAGCTGGCGCCTTGCTGATCGAGCGCGGTCAGAACCTCGCCCGCCGCAGCGCCATCGAGGCCAGCATAAAGCAACGCCATGGTTTCCTGTGCCGCGAGCCGCGCAATCGCAAAAACCGCAAGGAAAACGGAAAGCGCCGCCCCGGCCGCGATGGCCCTTTGCCTGCCGCTCAGACCGGCAAAATTCGCCAAGATCGCATTCAACGGCCATCCTCCGCCCTTCAGGCTTTCTGCCCTGAGGTCGTTTTGAACGATCAGGCTTAACAATCAGTTAGCTAGTTCACGTCTAGAAGTGGGCAACCGAAGAAAGGCCCCGAATATGGCGTCCGCAGACATTCCGGATCAGGATGCAAAGCCCAAGAAATCCAAGATGGGGCTGATTCTCGGGCTCGTCCTGGCGCTTGTGGGGGCCGGCGGCGGCTTTTATGCGGTGTCTTCCGGCCTCGTTCTCGGCGCCCATGACGAGACCGAAGAGGCCGCAGCCAAGCCCGTGCCGCTAGATGCAGTAGCCTTTGTGCCGCTTGATCCGCTGGTTGTCTCGCTCGGGGCAGGAGGCAACAGCCGGTATTTGCGATTCACCGCTCAGATCGAGGTCGTGCCGGGGCAGGAAGCAAGCGTCGAGGCGGTCAAACCGCGAATCGTCGATGTGTTGAACGGCTACCTGCGGGCGGTCGAGACCTCGGATCTCGAAGATCCCGCGGCGCTTCTGGGGCTTCGGGCGCAGATGCTCAAACGCATTCAGATCGTGACCGGCCAGGGCCGGGTTCGCGACCTTCTGATCATGGAATTCGTGTTGGATTAGGGGCAGGGATGACAGTGATCTCAGATATCTTGGTGGCAACAGGGGCATTTGCTGCGGCCTTCTATTGTTGGGTTTTGTCCCGGCGCCTTAAGCGGTTTACCAGTCTCGACAAAGGCGTCGGCGGCGCGGTCGCGGTATTGTCGCTGCAGGTCGACGACCTCGTAAAGGCGCTTGAGGCCGCTCAGACAAGCGCCCGCCGCGCGACAGAGGATCTTGGTCGAGCCAATGATCGAGCCGAGGACGCTGCGCGGCGGCTCGAGCTTTTGCTTGCGTCGCTACATGATCTGCCGGAGCCATCCGCGCCGCAGCCGATAAGCCCCTTCTTTGTTCGTCCATCCGCCAGTGGAGCCTCCCGATGAAGCCCCGCTCCGTTCGCGCCAAACGTTCGCGGCAGCGCGGTGTTTTGATGATCGTCGCGCTTTTGTTCCTCGGTTCAGCGACGATCAGGGTTGGCGTTGCCACCGCCGAGGTTGCAGCGCGCGCGCCTGTGCCTGAGGTGACGCCCGCAGCCCAGACCTGTTCGCCCCAGCCCGAGATTGCCGCGATCCTTGCCGCCGTTTCTGAACGGGAGCGCATCGTCGCGGAAAAAGAAGCTCGGGCCGAGGCGCGGCAGGCCGAGCTTGAGGCCGCCGCAGCCACCTTGGAGGGCCAGCTCGCAGAGATTGAGGCCGCCTCAGAGGCGCTTTCAGCGCGACTCGCACAGGCCGAAACCGCGTCCGAATCCGATCTTGGCCAGCTCACGGCAGTCTATGAGGCAATGAAGCCCGCAGACGCCTCCAAACTTTTCCAAGAAATGGCCCCCGAATTTGCAGCCGGATTCCTCGGGCGAATGCGCCCCGATGCCGCCGCCGCGATCATGGCCGGGCTAGAACCTGCGACGGCCTATTCGATCAGCATCGTACTCGCTGGCCGGCACGCCGGTCTCGGGGGCGGATAGGCAGAGAAGCAGGGGGCATCACGCAGTGATCGGCATTATTGGTATAGCCATCGTTTTCATCATGGTCTTTGGCGGCTATGTGATCGCCGGCGGCAAGCTTGGAATCATCCTAAAGGCCGCGCCGTTCGAGTTGATCATGATCCTAGGCGCTGCGGTTGGCGCCTTTGTCCTGGCGAACGATGGGGCGACAGTAAAGCATACTCTCAAGGATATTGGCAGGGTGTTCAAAGGGCCCAAATGGGGCCACCACGACTATCAGGATCTTCTTTGCCTGCTGTTCGAGTTGATCCGCATCGCGCGGTCGAGCCCAGTGGCGCTTGAGGAACACATCGAGAATCCGGGCGAATCGAGCGTCTTCGCCCGCTATGAAAAGATCCGCGGCGACAGCGAGGCCGTTGCACTGATTTGCGATACGCTGCGGGCGGCTTCGATGAATTACGACGATCCGCATCAGGTCGAGGAGATTCTCGACAAGCGGATGGAGGCAACGCTGCATCACGCGATGCATTCAACCCACGCGCTGCAATCCATGGCCGACGGCCTGCCCGCGCTGGGAATCGTTGCCGCCGTTTTGGGCGTTATTAAGACCATGGCCTCGATCGATCAGCCGCCCGAGGTTCTTGGCAAGATGATTGGTGGCGCCCTTGTCGGGACATTCCTCGGGGTGTTTTTGGCCTATGGCCTGGTGGGGCCCTTCGCGACCAAACTCAAAGCAGTGGTGGAAGAGGATAGCCAGTTTTACCAGATCATTCGCGAGGTTTTGGTCGCCAACCTTCACAGTCATCCGCCAACCATCTGCATCGAGGTGGGTCGCCAGAATACGCCGGGCCACTGCCGGCCGTCATTCAACGAGCTTGAAGAAGCTATCAAGGCGCTCAGGCAGGAGGCTGCCTGATGTCCTTGCGGGTGGCGATCTGCTGGTGGCTTTTTGCCCTGCCCGGCATCGCCCTGGCTCAGACGATCGTGATCGACAGCGGCGAGCACAGCACCTTTACACGCCTGACGCTGCCTCTTTCCGGCGGTGAGTGGTCGCTCACGCGGTCAGGAACCGGCTATGATCTTACCGTGGAGGGGGCAGACGGGTTTGATCTGTCCCGTGCCTTCGAAAAGATCTCGCGGGATCGCATCGCCGCAATCGAGGCCACCGATCCAAAGCACCTGAGAATCGAGCTTTCCTGCGACTGTATGGCCAGCGCCTTTGTGTGGCGCGGCAATTTTCTTGTGATCGACGTCAGCGAAAACGCCGCGCCCGCACCCCCCGCGCTACCGCCAGTCGCCCGCGCGCCCGATGCCCTTCCTGTCTGGTTTCCGACAGACATCGCCTTGCCGCTGCCATTCGCGACCTCATCTACCCCGGATCCAACTTTGGCCGAGGTGGCGGGAAATTCTGAGGCCCATCCTCCGGGTGCTGGCATCCATGTCCAGGCGCACCCCGAGCCCGAGCAGCAATACATAAACAGCCTTGTCCCTCCCGATTTCGAAACCGTAATCGCGCAGGATCTCGCAAGGGCAGCGACACAGGGTCTCCTTACTTTGGCCGAACCCGCAAACCCAAAATCGGGCGCTGAGCCAGAGTCGGGCGCTGAGCCAGAAGTGGCCCCGCCTGCCACAGAAGACGCGGCGACGGCGTCGCGCCCCGGGATCAAGATTGAAACGAGCATTGATCGAGCGGTTCCCCCTGACATCGAAATCATAGACCCGTTAGAAGATCGGCACGTCTGTCTCGATCAAAGCATCTTTGAACTGCCGGATCAGGGTGAGGGCCACACGGTCAGCACCTCACTCTCTGAAATCCGTTCGGCGCTCTATCCCGATCCCCAGCAGATCGACCTGGAAACGGCCTTAGAACTTGTTAGAGCATTGATATCCTACGGTTTCGGGGCGGAGGCACGCCAGGCGATCGGCCTTGCCCAGTTGCCCGAGAGCGAAGCGAATGTGCTTCGCGCGATGGCGCACATCGTCGATGGGGAAACACCAGAGGTGGGGCTGGCGGATGAGGCCGGCTGTTCAAAAGAGGCTTTCCTTTGGGCCTATATCGCCGATCTTGTCGAAACGCCCGATCCGCTTGCCCCTTTGATCGAGGCATTTCGGGCATTGCCCAATAGCCTTCGCGAACCCCTTGGCTATCGTCTGGCCGCGCGCCTTGCCGTTGATGGGGCACAAAATGAAGCTGACGCCATCTATCAACTCGCAAGAACCACCGGCCTGGGTGAGGCCCCTTCTGCCTCGATCGCCGCCGCCCAGCTTGACCAAAAGGCCGGACAACCAGCGGCTGCCCGTCGCGAGCTTGAGGCTGCGATCGCCGCCGGAACAAGGCCGACGCCCGAACTCCTCCTCGATCTTTTCGCCGCATCCGACAGCGAGGGGAAAGCCGTGACTGACGCCCAGATCGTATTGATCGAAGAGGCGATCTTTGCGTTGCGCGGCGCGGAACAGGCCCTGCCACTTGACGCGGCGCTCATTCGCGCACGCATCGGGCGGGCCGAATTGATGGCGGCGCAGAAAGATCTTTCCGAGAAGAAAGCGTCATTTGACGAAGATATCTATCAGGATCTGGCGGGTCGCCTTGCGACCGCTGCGCTGACAACCACGGACGACCTATTTCTCAGATTCGCCTTTGATGACGAAGTGCTACCGGCCGACGCCGAGCTGCGAATATCCCTGTCGGAGAGGCTCGGCGCACTTGGCTTTACGGCGCGCGCCGACGAAATCTCACAGCCTCTTTTGCAGGAATCGCGTGTACCGGATCCCGCCCCCCCTGCGCCTGATCCTGTCGTCACCCTCCCTTCCGCGACGAGCGACGAAAATCCCGTATCCCAAGCACGCCAGGCGCTCGAAGCCGTGCAATCGGCGCTCATACAGGCACGAGAATTGCTTGCCGGTGGCAACTAGCTGGTGGGTGATTACGAATTGTAAATCAGCGCCCCCTAGCATTGAGGCAACGCCACAGAATGTGAGCTTGCCTTGGCAGCCGTACCTCGCCTTTCCTTCGCCTTGATAGCAGCGCTGGCGCTTGCTGCGACACCGATTGCCGCCGCGACGCGGGCCTCGGGCCTCTGTGATGCCGCCGCGAGCCGGGTCTCAGCGGAAACCGGTGTTCCTGAGCCGGTGCTCCTCGCGCTGACCCGAACAGAAACAGGCCGGCCCCAGGATGGCGCCCTCGCACCATGGCCCTGGACGGTAAATCTCGAGGGCGCGGGTCGATGGTTTGATACCCCAGACGAGGCCCTGGAATTCGCCTACGAGGCGCTTCGAACGGGGCGTCGCAGCTTTGATGTCGGCTGTTTCCAAATCAATTTCCGGTGGCACGGCGCCGAGTTTCCGTCGCTCGAAGTGATGTTCGACCCGCTCGCTAATGCCCGCTATGCTGCCCGGTTCCTCACCGACCTCTATGACGAATTTGGAGATTGGTCGCGGGCCGCGGGGGCGTTTCATTCGCGCAACGATGAATTTGCCGAACGCTACAGGGATCGATACGAGCGAATTCTCGCGGGCCTTGATGGCCCGAGTGCCCCGGCCCGAGATTGGCTAGGCGGCGCTCGGCCGCTCGTGGGCGCCACACCCGGCCAAAACCTGATTATTGCCGCGCTGAGCCGCCCGAGCGCCGGATCGCTCTTTCCACTCTTGGTGGCCATGGAATGAAAGGCCCGCTCTCGATTTCTTGGCTCTATCGGCCGACCGTCCTGCTGGCGTTTGCGCTTATGGCTATCATTGTGATGATGATCCTGCCGATGCCTCCGATCGTGCTCGATCTCGGCCTCGCGGCCTCGTTCGCGCT
>JAHEBX010000169.1 GCA_024642045.1 Pseudorhodobacter sp.
ACGATGCGCCTGAGGCTGAGGTTGAGGCTGAGGTTGAGGCTGTTGAAGAACAGCACCCCGAGCCAATTGTCGAAGCACAAGCCCCGGCCGCAGAAATCGAGACCGATCAGCCGCAAGATATTTCTGCCGAAGAGGCGCTCGCAGCCGCTTTGGGCATCGACGCCCCTGAAGCCCGCGCCATGATCAACGAGGTCAATGACGCGGAATCCGTAACCGTCGAAGCCGAGGCACCCGTTGCAGCGCCCCCCCCTGCCGAGGCAGGCTCGGTCGAGCCGAAACCGGAAACCGAGGCAGAACCGCCCCGCGCCCGCGCGCGGGTCATCAAGGTGCGCCGTATTGTTCCGAACCAGCCCGCCGTAACAGCGACCTCTGCAGAGGCAGAGACCACAGCACTTTCTGACGAAGCCGAAGCGGCTTTGCAGGCGGAACTGGCTTCGCTTGCAACCGAAGCGCCTTCGGTAAATTTGCGTGATCCGCTGGATACCGCGGCGCCTGAGACCGACCAAGCCGCACCCAGAACCGTGCGCCCGACACGTCCCGTCCGCCCGGTGCGGCCCGAACCGGCGCAGTCTGTAGAAGCGACCTCGACCACATCTGCTGATATGACCGAGGATGTGGCCGCAGAAGATGCGTCTCTGACCGCCAGCCTTCAGGCATTGGTTCAGGAAACAAACCTAAATGCGCCCGTCGAGACCGAGCTTGCCGCACAAGCGCCGCGCCATACCCTGACCGAATTTTCCGAAGACGAAGCGGTGACCCGCCTGATGGCGCAAACCAATTCAGAAATGGACGATCCCGAGGCCCGTCGCCGCACCGCTGCGATTGCGCATCTGAAGGCCGCAGTGGTTGCCACCGAAGCCGAGCGTCAAGTCCAGTCCTCCTCTCGTTCAAAGCCGGAACCAGACCGTCGCGATATCTATCGCAGCGATCTGAACAGCGTCGTTCGCGCCGGCGCCACCGATCACCCCACGCGCCCGAATGGCGAGCGTTTGAGCCCGCTGGTGTTGGTATCCGAACAGCGCATCGACCGTGTGATGCCCGCAGACCCCGCCGCTTCGGCTGCAACGCCGCGGATGGTAACGCCGACCCGTCCCGGGGGTGCAAACCTGGCTCAGGATTCACTGCTTGGTGGCGATCTGGACGATGAAGACGATGTGATGACGCCCGAAGAGGCTTCGGCAAATTTGTTTGCCGTGGGTCAAAGCTTCGCTGATTTTGCCGAGTCGCTGGGGGCCGAAAGCCTGCATGACCTTCTGGAAGCCGCTGCGGTCTATTGCGCGCAAGTGCTGGGGCGGCCGCAATTCAGCCGGCCTCTGGTGATGAGCCAGATCAACACTCTGCCCACAGCCGAGGATCACAAGCTGGAAGAACAGCTGCGCGCTTTTGGCACGCTGATGCGCGAAGGCCGGATCACGAAAGTGCGCCGCGGGGCCTTTGCGATCACCGACCGCTCGCCCCTGCTGGCCGAAGTTCTGCGCAACGCAGGCTGATTGCAACAAGACAGGGCCCGAGGCTGCCACTCGGGGCTCAAACAGGCGGCAAACCGGGGGGTTGCCGCCTGTTTATATTTCAAAACCCACTGAAAAGTCAGTCTTTCTGATCCGGATCAGGTTGCCCCACGCCCAAAAATACGCGCTTGAAGGGCACGATCCATGCAAAGCCAAGCACAATATAGGCGGGCACTTCTGCCCAGATCGGCAGCCGCTGGATATGGCCCATCAAGCTGACCGCCAAGACTACATAGGCCGGCATTCCGACCACAAGGATAAACAGCGCCCAGCGTTTGCGTGACTTGTATCCCATCGCCTCAATCCGCAAAGGGGTCGGTGACAAGGATGGTGTCATCGCGCTCTGGGCTGGTCGACAAAAGCGCAACCGGGCACTGGATCAGCTCTTCAATCCGGCGCACATATTTGATCGCGGCGCCCGGCAGATCGGCCCAAGACCGCGCGCCTGCGGTATTTTCCGACCAGCCTTCCATTTCTTCGTAGATCGGCGTGCAGCGCGCCTGTTGATCGGCTGCGGTTGGCAAATAGTCCAGACGCACCCCGTCCAGATCGTAGCCGACGCAGATTTTCAAAACGGGAAAGCCGTCCAGCACATCCAGCTTGGTCAGCGCAATCCCCGACACGCCCGAGGTGGCGCAGGTCTGACGCACCAGCACCGCATCGAACCACCCGCAGCGCCGCTTGCGCCCCGTCACGGTGCCAAACTCATGGCCCCGCTCGCCCAGCCGCGCCCCATCAGCATCGAACAATTCCGCAGGGAACGGCCCTTCGCCAACCCGCGTGGTATAGGCCTTGACGATGCCCAGCACGAAATCTATCGCCGTCGGCCCAAGGCCCACACCCGTGGCCGCCTGACCCGCAATGACGTTGGACGAGGTCACAAACGGATAGGTGCCGAAATCAATGTCCAGCAAAGCCCCCTGCGCGCCTTCAAACAAGATGCGTTTGCCCGCACGCCGCGCCTCGGTCATCACCTTCCACACAGGTTTCGCATAGGGCAGAACCTGCGGCGCAATTTCGCGCAACTGCGCCAGCAGCGCCTCGCGGTCCACAGGCTCGATGCCCAGACCACGCCGCAGCGCATCATGGTGGCTCAGCAAGCGGTCCACCCGCGTGATCAGCGTTGCCTCATCGGCCAGATCAGCCACGCGAATAGCGCGACGACCGACCTTATCCTCATAGGCAGGCCCAATGCCGCGCCCCGTGGTGCCGATCTTGGCCACGCCAACCGCGCCTTCACGGGCGCGATCCAGCTCGCCATGCACGGG
Organism: Pseudorhodobacter sp.; assembly: GCA_024642045.1. GTDB lineage: Bacteria > Pseudomonadota > Alphaproteobacteria > Rhodobacterales > Rhodobacteraceae > Cypionkella. Next base: position 2,777 of record JAHEBX010000169.1, read on the forward strand.
CAGAATCAGCGGTGCATTTTCGGCAATCATCAGGTTTTCAGGCGAAATATCGACACCCTGCGCGCGCAGCTTGTCGATCTCCATCACCAGATGCCACGGGTCCAGCACCACGCCGTTGCCGATCACCGACAGCTTGCCACCGCGCACAATCCCCGAGGGCAGCAACGACAGCTTGTAGACCTTGCCGTCGATGACAAGGGTATGGCCGGCATTATGCCCGCCCTGAAAGCGGGCGATCACATCGGCCCGCTCGCTGAGCCAATCGACGATCTTGCCCTTCCCCTCGTCGCCCCACTGGGCGCCGACGACGACAACGTTAGCCATGGTGTATCCTTCGCGTTTCTGGAAAAACCGTCTGATCTATAGCGATACCGCCCGGCAGGCGAAACCGCTATTTGCTGGAAAAATGTCGCAGCTTGGCTCATGTTTGCCCCAAGCCGCTCGGATAGGGGATGGATATGGGTATTTTTCTGCGCTGGCTCGGGGCTTTTGGCCTGCTTTCGGCCACCTATAACCCGACCCAGTGGAACTTTACCCGCTGGGCCGAGGCGAACTGGTCGGCGCAAATGCCGCTGACGCTCTTGCTCGGGCTGCTGCTTGGCGTGGGCTATCTGGTCTATATCGGTGCGACCTTACGCTCGATCGGGGCCTTTGGCATCGTGCTGGTTGCGGCAATTGTGGGCGCATTGGTCTGGGTGCTGATCGACTACGGCGTGCTGACGCTGCAAAACCCGCAACTGAACCTGTGGCTGGGGATCTTTGCGCTCTCGGTCGTGCTTGGCATCGGGCTATCGTGGAGCATCATTCGTCAACGCCTGTCAGGTCAGGCCACAGTAGATGAGGTGCAGGAATAATGTTCAGCTATATCACCCTTGGCACCAATGACGTTGCCCGCGCGCGCACATTCTATGATCCCGTGATGGCAACCTTGGGTCATGTGCCCGCCCATCTGGACGAAAGCGAGGTTGGCTATGCCGAAACCGCTGATGGGCCCTGCCGGATCTGGATCAACCGCCCCTATGATGACAAGGCGGCCACGGTTGGCAACGGCTCGATGCCTGCGCTCATCGCCAAGACCCGTGCCGAGGTTGACGCCTTTCATGCCGCAGCCCTCGCGCACGGCGGCACCGACGAAGGCAGTCCGGGCCTGCGCCCCTATGGCCCGCATTTTTATTCCTGCTACGTCCGCGACCCGGACGGCAACAAGCTTTCCGCAGTCTGCGAGACGCCCGAATAGGGGCGCTGGGGTCGCCAAAAACATCCGGCATTGGTTGATTTGACTAAGCGCGCCCCCCAGCTTCAGGGATATTTACCAACAGAGGCGATGCGCAAACGCCCCGAAGGGCTTGCGCCCCCCTCCGCATCCGCCTAGATAGGCGCGTCAGTCAGGAAAGCCCGCCCGCATGGAAAACGTCCTTCTTACCGTCCACCTCATTCTTGCCTTGCTGTTGATCGGCGTGGTGTTGTTGCAGCGCTCTGAGGGTGGTGGTCTGGGCATGGGCTCGGGTGGCGGCGGTGGTGCTATCTCGGGTCGGGCTGCTGCGACGGCCTTGGGTAAGATCACTTGGGTGCTGGCAATCGGCTTTATCATCACCTCGATCAGCATGACCATTCTGGCCTCGCGCGATTCTTCTTCGGCCTCGGTGATCGACCAGTTCGGTGGCGAAGTGCCCGTGGCCCCTGTCGCTCCGGCGGCGACCGATCTTGGCGCTGTGCCCGCAGATCTTCCGGCAGCGACCGATGCGCCAGTCGCACCTCCGGCGGCTGCAGACCCGGCAGCACCGCCCGCAGCACCAGCACCTGCAACCCCGGCACCTGCAACGCCTGCACCTGCAACGCCTGCACCTGCAACGCCGGCACCTGCGTCCAACTAACCACTATCGCTTGCTGTATTTCTACGAAATCCGACAGCATCTAGCGTTCGGGTTGCGCGATAGCTTTGACTAGGCTACTGCTCAACTCCCGTGATGCTGCGATTCTCGACAGGCGAATCGCAAGTCAAATAACCATTACGGGGGGCCCCATGGCACGCTACATTTTCATCACCGGCGGCGTGGTGTCATCCTTGGGCAAGGGCCTCGCCTCTGCCGCTCTTGGCGCTCTGTTGCAGGCGCGCGGCTATACGGTCCGCCTGCGCAAACTCGACCCCTACCTCAACGTCGATCCCGGCACGATGTCGCCCTTTGAACATGGCGAGGTGTTTGTCACGGACGATGGCGCCGAAACCGACCTCGACCTTGGCCACTACGAACGCTTCACCGGCGTGCATGCCCGCAAGACCGACAGCATCTCGTCGGGCCGCATCTATTCCAACGTGCTGGAAAAGGAACGTCGCGGCGATTACCTTGGCAAAACCATCCAAGTCATCCCGCATGTCACCAACGAAATCAAAGACTTCCTGCGCATCGGCGACGATGAGGTCGATTTCATGCTCTGCGAAATCGGCGGCACCGTCGGCGACATCGAGGGCCTGCCCTTCTTCGAATCGATCCGCCAGTTCATCCACGAACGCCCGCGCGGCCAATCCATCCTGATGCACCTCACCCTGCTGCCCTACCTTGCGGCCAGTGGCGAGCTGAAAACCAAACCGACCCAGCACTCGGTCAAGGAACTGCAATCCATCGGCCTCGCCCCCGATGTGCTCGTCTGCCGCTCCGAACACCCGATCCCCCAGCGCGAGCTGGAAAAGATCGCCCTCTTTTGCAACGTCCGCAAAGAGGCCGTCGTGCCCGCCTATGACCTCAAAACCATCTACGAAGCCCCGCTCGCCTATCACCGCGCCGGCCTCGATCAGGCCGTGCTTGACGCGTTCGGCATCACGCCCGCGCCCAAACCGAACCTTGCCCGCTGGGAAGACGTGATGGACCGCCTCACCAATGCCGAAGGCGTGGTCCGCGTCGCCATCGTTGGCAAATACACCCAGCTTGAGGACGCCTATAAATCCATCGCCGAGGCGCTGACCCACGGCGGGATGGCCAATCGCACCCGCGTCAAGGCCGAATGGATCGACGCCGAAATCTTTGACCGCGAAGACCCCGCCGCCTATCTCGAAGGCTTCCACGCCATCCTCGTCCCCGGCGGCTTTGGCGAGCGCGGCACCGAAGGCAAGATCAAGGCCGCCCGCTATGCGCGTGAGAAAAACATCCCCTACCTAGGCATCTGCCTTGGCATGCAAATGGCGGTGATCGAGGCCGCCCGCGACCTCGCCGGCATCCCCGACGCAGGCTCCGAGGAATTCGACCACGAGGCGGGCGCAAAACGCTTCACCCCCATCGTCTACCACCTCAAGGAATGGATCCAGGGCAACCATGTCGTTGCGCGCAAAGTCGGCGACGACAAGGGCGGCACCATGCGCCTTGGCGCCTATGACGCGACCCTCAAGGCAGGCTCCAAGGTCGCCCAGATCTACGGCACCACCGCGATTGAGGAACGCCACCGCCACCGCTACGAGGTCGACGCCAAATACATCGAGCAGTTGGAAAAATGCGGCCTGATCTTCAGCGGCATGAGCCCCGACGGCCGACTGCCCGAGATCGTCGAGATCAAAGACCACCCGTGGTTCATCGGCGTGCAATTCCACCCCGAACTCAAAAGCAAACCCTTCGCCCCACACCCGCTGTTCGCGGATTTCGTGCGGGCCGCGAAGGACGTGGAGCGGTTGGTTTAACCTTGCCGGAAGCGTTTAAACCCGCCACACTCAAAATTGAAGCCGTTTATACATACTATAATGCGTGCATGGTGGATATGAGGAATAAGTCGCTTTGGAACCAGTAGCTTCGATATTGCGCCAGATTTCAATTCGACAAACTGGGTTACACTTAACCTTAAAATTGACAGTCCACTCGCGGGTTGGGAAAAGGCTATTCAAGCCTTCAGAACACGCTTTACGAGCCGCTATTTTACCCCTCTTGAGCAATTACTTGCCAACCCCGACAGTTCAGAAAGCCCTGCAAACGCAGGAATCAACGGCTTTATCATCCTATCGATATCGTTCCTGCTGGTTGAAACCTTGCAGGGGTTTAAGGAGGGATTGACCGATCACAAAGGCAAGAGTGGCAAGCTGTTTCCAAAAGCCCTGCAATCATTCTCGATCGAAGATGGCGCAGGTCCCCGGTTGGTAACTGCAGCCGAGGCCGAAGCTCTCTATAGTAAGGGCCGTTGTGCGCTTCTACACTCTGCGGGAACCGAAAACATACGCGTCAAAAGAAGCGGACCGATGATCGAAAAACATTCTGGCGGCTTTTCGATCAACCGCACTGAATTCTTTGAACGCGTCAAGAACGACTTTAGCGAATATGCTGACAAACTGGCTGATCCGGCAGAAAACGTATTGCGGAAAAATTTCATTGCCAAGATGAACAAAGTCGCAGGAGTTTAGGCTTTCCTTTTCCTCATTGAAATAATTTAGACTTCTTTAATTTCGGCCACTAACCCCTT
>JAHEBX010000170.1 GCA_024642045.1 Pseudorhodobacter sp.
CACATGGGCTGCGAAACTGGCGCGGATGAACTCTTCCAGCGGCGGGATCCAAGGGTGGTCTTCATAGGCGCCGTGGCGCGACCCGGTGATCAGCCAGCCGTCACATTCAGTAACGCTCGCCGGAAACACTCCGTCGACAACGCGATAGGTGCGAAAGCTGAAGCCGTTGCCTGCGAGCAGTTTCTCGAACATGTCGGGGTAGTCCCCGGACTGTTCGACCAGAACGTCGGGGGCGAGGCCGGTTTGAAGGATGCCGATCAGCATGGGATATCCGATTTCGTGCCTGAGATGAGCCTAGCGCAACGCCCCCCCAAGCCGTCAAGGGGCGTTGCGTATTGCGTGCATAGGCCCGTCTTCAGACGGTGTCGAGATAGAGCTCGATCAGCTCTTGTTCATTCAACTCGGCCGTATAGTGCAGTTCCTGCCGTTTGGTTGACACAAGGTTCTTGATCAGCTCGGGGTGGATAAAGCGCGGCACGATGGTGCTGTTTTCCAAAGCGTCGATCGCATCGGCCCAAGTGGTTGGAATTTCAGCCAAACCATCGATGGCATAGGCGTTGCCAACAATGGGCGGCGGTGGCTCCATCTGGTTTTCGATCCCGTCCAGCGCCGCGCCCAGAATGGCGGCAAGCATGAGGTAGGGGTTCACATCGCCACCCGCGACGCGATGTTCAATCCGACGCGCAGCAGGGTTGCCTGCCGGAATACGGATCGCCGCCGTGCGGTTTTCATAGCCCCAGGCGATCGCGGTTGGCGCATGTTTGCCGGGGATCAGCCGCTCATAGCTGTTCTGGTGGGGGGCGAAGATCAGCGCGGAATCGTGCATGGCGTTCAGACAGCCTGCCACCGCCTGGCGCAGCGCGACGGTGCCTTTGGGACCACCCGAGTCAAAGATATTCTCGCCCTTTTCATCGAGGATCGAGAAATGCGTGTGCAGACCAGAGCCGGAATATTCCGGATAGGGCTTGGCCATAAAGCTTGCGGCAAAGCCGTGACGCCGCGCAAGACCTTTGACCAGCATCTTGAAGAACAACGCGTCATCGGCTGCGCGCAGCGCGTCGTCGCAATGCATCAGGTTGACTTCGAACTGACCCAGACCCGATTCAGAGGTGGAGGTGTCAGCCGGAATGTCCATCGCTTCGCAGGCGTCATAAAGATCGGTGAAAAAGGTGTCAAAGGCATCCAGCGCGCGGATCGAAAGCGTCTCGGCGGCCTTGCGGCGCTTGTTCGACCGCGGGCTTGCCGGGACTTGCATCGTCTTGCCGGAATCGTCGATCAGGAAAAACTCCAGCTCAATGGCGCAGACGGGTGTGAGGCCAAGCGCCTTGAAGCGGTCGACAACAGCGCGCAGCGCATGGCGGGGGTCGCCCTCGTAAGGATTGCCGTTTTCACGAAACATCCAGATCGGCAGCAGGGCAGTGGGCGCCTCGAGCCAAGGCATCGGCATAAAGCCCCGCTCGGTCGGCTTGAGAACACCGTCCTGGTCGCCCTGTTCAAACACCAGCGGGCTGTCGTCGATGTCCTCGCCCCAGATGTCGAGGTTCAACACCGAAAATGGGAACCGCGTTCCGTTCTTCACCACACTATCTGCAAATCGCGCCGGCACACGTTTTCCGCGCGCTTGCCCGTTCAAATCCGCCGCGGCGACACGAATCGTGCGCACGTCGGGATGCTTTCTCAGCCAGTCTTTCATCATGTCATTTCAGGAGAGCACGCCACCCGCCCACACGTGCCCCCGAGAGGCCAGCGGCTGGTTTGGATCATGCCCTTGATCCTATCCCTATGTTTTGATCCCGGCGGCTGCCGTTGTAGCAGTCCCGCAATTTGATCAAATGTAGCCTACTATCGGAGCAACTGTGGACGCAAGCGAATTCTGCTTTGGGTGTTTTGCGGCAGATGGCGATTGAGATAGCGGTTCACCTGACTGAATCCCCAGATCAGGATCAGGGTCAAAACGACAAAGTAAAATGCGATGATCGGATAGGGGATAAAGGGGTTGAAGGTCTTGTCGGCGAAGTAATTGGCGTAATAGAGCGCATCGCCCATCTGACTGAACGCGGGAAAGCCGGAAAAGAACACCAGCGTGGTCGATTGCAGCATGAAGATCGCTTCGTTGGTATAGCTGGGCCAGGCCAGCCGCAACATGGTCGGCCATTGCACGCGGGTGAATTTCTTCCATCCGGTCAGCCCATAAGCCTCGGCGGCCTCGAGATCGCCCTTGGGAATGGATTGCAGTGCGCCGTAGAAAATCTCGGCCGAATAGGCGGCGGTGTTGAGAAACAGCACGATCAGCGCCCCAGCCCAGGCGCGGGTCAACCATGACGTCTCAATCGTCAGCCCCAACAGCTGGACGCCCGAGCGCGGCAGCAGCACCAGCAGTTCATAGGCAAGAAAGAACTGGATGAACAAGGGCGAGCCGCGGAAGACGAACACGAACCATTCGGCGGGTTTGCGGATGAAGGGGCTGTGGGCGATACGGGCAAGCGCCAGCGCATTGGCGAGAAAAAACCCGAAGGCCAGCGCCAGCACAGCGAAATAGACGTTCCAGATCAGGCCCGATCCGATCAAGGTGAATTGCTGGCACAGGGTGAAATCGGTGCGCGGCAACAGTTTCGCGCCGATCCCGATCGAGCGCAGGCCATAGTCGGCGATGGTGTCGAGACAGCTCATGCCAATCCCCTGCGCTGTGCTTCGCCTGCGGCGGTGGCCTGGCCCTTGGACAGGCGCAGCGACACCCGCGTCAGCACGATTTCGGAAACCTTGGTCATCAAGAGATAGAACACCAACAGGCCGAGGAAGTAGTAAAGTCGCCAATCAGGGTGCGAATAGGCATAGGCGGAGGTCTTGGTTCCGCCAAGTTCGCGCGCGTAATAAACGATGTCTTTGACCGACAGCAGAAACAAAAGCGGCGTGGCCTTGATCAGAACCATCCACAGATTGGTCAGACCGGGCAGGGCATAAACCCACATCTGCGGCACCAGAATGCGGCGGAACACTTGCCTTTGGCTCATCCCATAGGCCTCGGCGGTTTCCAGCTGGGCACGCGGCACGGCCTGCATCGCGCCCGACAGCACATGCGTCACAAAGGCCCCAAACACGATGGCAAAGGTCACGACAGCCAGAAAGAACCCATAGGCCTGAAACGTAAAGGGGGAGGCCGTGGCAAGTGGCACTTTGGCCGCGTTGCAAACGTGAAACTCCATACCCTGAAACACTGGCGCCGACAGATCGTCGCAGACAAAGCGGCTGCGGACGTATTCGATGCCCTGATCAAGCGCGATCACGAAGAACATGAAATAGACGATGTCGGGCACGCCGCGCACCATCGCTGAATAGCCCTTGCCAATCCAGCGCAAGGGCGCAAGCCGGGCGCGGCTGGCCATGGCGCCGCCAAAGCCCAAAAGCATCGCCGCAGGTGCCGTCACCGCCAGAAGCGCCAGAACGGTGACAAAAGACATATAGAAATCAAGGTGCTTGCCTGAAGTCAGGTAGCAGCCAAGCCATGTCAGGCCTTCAAGCGTTTTTGGATCGGCGCAGATTGCAAACATGCCGCGTCCCTGAGGCAAAAGGATCCCCGCGCCAAGGCTGGCGCGGGGGAGGGAGGGTCTTAGTACTTCAGGCCTTCAGGTCCAAAATACTTTTCGATCATGGTGTTCAGTGTCCCATCGGCCTTCATTGACGTGATCGCCGCATCCAGCTTGCCCTTCAGCTCTTGGTCGGACTGACGCACGCCCATGCCGACGCCACCGCCGATCGAGACAGGCTCACCCACAAAGGTCAGCGCGCCATTGGACTCGTTCACCAGCGGACGCAGGTAGTCGCTGTCGGCAAAGACGCAAACCGCCTCGCCATTGCGCACCGCGGCCACGGTCTCGTCCGGGGTCGGGAATTCCAGCAATGTCATGCCGGACTCAGCCACATGGGCAGCCTGAATGGTCGAAACCTGGGCTGAAACCGGACCCGATTTGCAATCTGCATCTGCGGTTGCACCGACAAATGCCGACGGGGTCGGCGGATAGTAGTCTTGGGTGAAGTCGATGACTTTCTTACGCTCGTCCGTGATCGACATGCCGGCCACGATCACATCGTAGTTGCCCGACTGCAGGTTCGGAATGATGCTGTCCCATTCGTTGGTTGACCAAGTGCATTCCAGGGCCGCGCGTTTGCAAACCTCATCGCCAAACTCGCGCTCAAAGCCACCGACTTCGCCCTTGTCATTGATCAGGTTGAAGGGAGGGTAGGCGCCCTCGGTGGCCAGACGCACGACTTCGGCCGATGCAAAACCGGCAGAGGCGGCAAGAAGGGTGGTGATCAAGAGTAGTTTTTTCATTGTAGTTCCCTGTTGTTAGGTTTGGTTCACTCAACCGCCTGCCGACAAAAAGCCGCGCAGTCGTTCGGTTTGCGGATTGCCGAAAAGGTCGGCGGGTGCGCCTTGCTCTTCGACCTTGCCTTGATGCAGAAAGATCACGTGATCTGACACATCAGCGGCGAGTTTCATGTCATGGGTGACAAGGATCATGGTGCGACCTTCGTCGGCCAAGGCCTTGATCACCTTGATGACTTCTTGTTCCAGTTCGGGGTCGAGCGCCGAGGTGGGCTCGTCAAACAGCAGCGCACGTGGCTCCATGCACAGAGCGCGCGCGATGGCCGCGCGTTGTTGCTGCCCCCCCGACAGCATCGCGGGCCAAGCCTCGGCCTTATCACCGATGCCAACCTTATCCAGATACATCCGCGCCTTTTCCTCGACCTCTTTGGGGTCGCGCTTCAGCACGGTGACAGGGGCTTCCATCACGTTTTGCAGAATCGTCATATGCGACCAGAGATTGAACTGTTGAAACACCATCGACAGATTGGTGCGCATCCGCGTCACCTGCATGCGATCGGAAGGGTGGCGGCCAAGGCCCACGCCTTTCCAGCGCACCGGTTCGCCCTCAAACAAAATCTCGCCCTGTTGGCTGTCCTCGAGCAGATTGCAGCAGCGAAGCAACGTCGATTTCCCCGAACCGGACGAGCCGATCAAAGACACCACATGCCCGCGTGGCGCAATCAGATCGACTCCCTTCAGCACTTCCAGCGAGCCATAGGCTTTGTGCAGATCGTGGATCGCGATGACGGGCGTCTCTGAAGCTGGGGTCACGGGGGCAGGCCTGAGTTTGGAACTGATGTGCAAATAGGGCGCAGAAATTAACGTATTGCAACGGGATTTATGACAGCCGTGGCAGTGGTTTTGGCGTTTTGCTCATTTCGAATGCGCAATTTGCTCGGGTGAGGGCGGCATCGGCACGGCTCGATAAGCGTCGGAATCGATGCGGACCAGCCCTTTGAGAAGCAAAATCGCGCGATCTTGCACCGAAAGTGCCGAAATCGCGGCTTTGGTCGCGGCGAAATAGAGATCGGCATCGCGCCCCCTTGCGGTGATGTAAGGCAGGCCAGGCGTTGCGGGGGCGGTTTGAGTGACCTTGCGTAACTTTGCTGTCACGGGATCATGGCGCAGCAGCAGCTCCCACGTGACTGCATCAATTGCGGCGATATCGGCACGGCCTTCGGCCACCGCTTGGGCCGAGAGCGCATGACTGCCGCTTTGCAGATGCGGCCGCAGTCGCAGCCCAAGCTGGGCGGCATGATTTTGCGGTGCGGCCCAACCCGATTGTGACATCGCTTCGTTATAGGCAAGGGCGGCGCCGTCGAACTCGGCCAGCCGGCGCGGATCCTCTGCGCGCGCGACATAGACTGACACATAATGCCCTGCCGGGCAGCCTTCGACCCCGTAATCAGGGGTGCCGATCAAGGTGACCGCTGTGTGCAGGTTCGCGCGATAGGGAAAGCCACAGGTCTGCGAAAAGCACAGATCGGGCGACTGCCACGCCTGCCAATAGGCGCCTTCGCCACGGGTCAACGTTTCTGGCGCCGGCTCGCCTGCGTCGCGCAGGGCATCGCGGATCAGCGCCCACAGCCGGTCATTCGCGCCGCTGGTTTCGGCGCGGTCATACATTCCAAGCGACGCGATCATTCCCGCTCGACCCTGCGTCGGGCAAGCGAGCTTTCGACATCTGTCACGCCCAGCAGGTTCGACAGCAACCGCAGCAGTTGGTCCTCTTCGGCGTCGCGCTGGCCATCGGCAAGGGCGACCGACCACAGCGCCTCGATGATGCCGATGCGGTCTTCAATCGGCACCGCGTCCTTGAGCGCACGGGTAAAGCGGACTGTGTCGGGGGCTTGGGTTTCCAGCTCTTCGGCTTGCGCGCGCAAATCGCTCACCTCAAAGGCGTTCAGGCCGTGGCGGGCCATCAGGATCTTTTCGATCCGCTCCACCTCTTCGGCGGCATAGAGCCCGTCGGTTTTGGCAACCCGCACCAGCAGGGCGGCGAGGGCAAGCCTTGCATCCGGCTCGGGCAGGCGTTTGGGGGCGGGGGCCAGAAGGCCACGGAGAAGATCTGCAAACATGGCCGCAGATTAGGCGGGCAGGCGGGCGATGCCAAGGGGGATCAGCGGGGCAGGCGTTTGAAGATTGCTTCGATGCGGGCGGCTTCTTCGGCCATCCCGTAGGGCGGGTTGACGATGAACATGCCCGACCCTTCCATCCGGTGGCCCTCGCGGACGGGGGGGAAGCGAACCTCGGTCCGCAGGGCTTCGGGGAATTGCCGCTGCAGGGCGGTCAGCATGGCCGTATGGGCGCCCCCTGTCAGGATCGGATACCAAAGGGCCACGATTCCGACGTTCCATTTCCGCACGATATTGCCGACATGCTTGGGGATCGCGTCGTAATCGGCCTTCACCTCATACGAGGGGTCGATCAGCATCAGGCCGCGACGGGGCATTGGCGGGGTGAGGGCGAGGGCAAGATCGAAGCCGTCGCGCTGATAGATATGGGTCTCCCACGGGTTCATCGCGTGGCGCAGGTGCTGGTGTTCCTGGGGGTGGAGTTCGGCCAGATGGATGGTGTCGCCGTCGCGCAAGGAGAGGGCGGCGATCAAGGGGGAGCCCGGATAGGCGAGCGGGCCGTAGCTGGCGCGGACCTCATTGAGACGGTTCAGGTAGGGGTGGCCTTTGGGAAACAGCGCCTCGGCCACCGCGATGCCCTTTTCCGCCTCGCCTGTCTTGATCGCCTCATCGGCCCCCAGATCATAGATGCCGCGACCTGCGTGGGTCTCGATATAGGTGAGCGGTTTGTCTTTTTGGATCAGGTAATCAAGGGTCCAGGCAAGCAGAG
>JAHEBX010000022.1 GCA_024642045.1 Pseudorhodobacter sp.
CGCAAAACTTTCCATGCCCGGATTGAGCAGGTTGTAGCGCAGGAACGAGAAGTAGATCGTCATCCCGAGTGGCACAATCATCCAGAGTAGCAGGAGGATAACGGCGGGGGAGACCATCAAACGCGCGGCGGTACGGGAATGGGCGGTGGCCATGGTGTGGCTCCTTCAGGGCGGGCTCTGATTGTCGGAAAACAAGGTCTGCGGGGCCGCCTTGGGAGGTTCGGCCCCGCAGGGGAGGTGGCTTACTTGATGTAGCCAGCTTTGGTCATCTCTGTCGTCACCAGATCCTGGCTGTTCTTCAGAGCGTCATCCAGCGAGGTCGTGCCGGCAAGTGCTGCCGAGAACTGCTGGCCGGTAGCGGTCGCCATGCCCTGGAATTCAGGAATAGCAACGAATTGAACGCCAGTGTAGGGAACCGGATCCACAGTCGGGTGAGTCGGGTCAGCCGAGTTGATGCTGTCCAAAGTCATCTTGGCGAACGGCACTTTTTGGTACTCGGGGTTCGCATAGAGCGACGAACGCGTTCCCGGAGGCACGTTTGCCCAGCCTTCTTTCGAAGCAACCAGCGCGGTGTACTCCTTCGAGGTTGCCCAAGCTACAAATGCCTTGGCAGCGTCGGTCTTTTGCGTGCCGGCTGGAATTGCCAGCGACCATGCCCAAAGCCAGTTGCTGCGCTTGCCCAGGCCATTGTCAGGTGCAAGAGCAAAGGCCATCTTGTCGGCCACGGTCGAGTCCTTGGGGTTGGTCACGAACGAAGCCGCGACCGTTGCGTCGATCCACATGCCGCAATGGCCTTGCTGCATCAGAGCGAGGTTTTCGTTAAAGCCATTGTTCGAGGCACCTGGAGGACCGTACTCGTTCATCAGTTTCAGGTAGGTCGTCAGCGTGTCTTTCCATGGCTGCTGGTCGAACTGGGGCTTCCAGTCCATATCGAACCACTTGGCGCCGAACGAGTTGGACATGGCGGTCAGGAAAGCCATGTTCTCGCCCCAGCCAGCCTTGCCACGCAGGCAGATGCCGTACTGTTCTTTCGACTTGTCGGTCATGGCCTTTGCAGCCGCTTCGATGTCGGCCCAGGTTGGCGCTTCGGGCATGGTCATGCCGGCTGCATCCATCAGGTCCTTGCGATACATGACCATCGAGGATTCGCCGTAGAACGGTGCGGCATAAAGCTCGCCGTCAACGGTCAAACCACCAGCGATGGCGGGCAGAAGGTCAGCCTTGTCCCAGGACTCGGGCAGATCGTTCAGGCTGACGAGCCAGCCTTGCTTGCCCCAGATCGGAACTTCGTAGGTGCCGATGGTCAGCACATCGAACTGGCCGCCTTTGGTGGCGATGTCGGTGGTGACTTTCTGGCGCAGAACGTTCTCTTCCAAGGTGACCCACTCGACTTTGATGTCGGGGTTCTTGGCATAGAAATCGTCCATCAGGCCTTGCATGCGGATCATGTCGCCGTTGTTCACGGTCGCGACGGTGATCGTGGTTTCGGCCGAAGCAACACCCGCGAGGGTAAGCATAGCCGTCGCGCCAAGCAGCGCGCGGAGCGTCTTATTCATGGTAATCCTCCCTAAGCAGCGAATGAGCAAATCATCGCTTAGTGAATAAATGCTCACAGGAGGACGTGATTCGTCAACCCCCCTCTTCCGCTGCACCTGCGAAGGGATTGGTTACTTTATGGCAAGAATTGCTCGGGCTGTGGCCTCGTCGGTGACCAGACTGTTGATGATCCGGCCCTGCAAGGCCGCGTGGAGCGGACGCACTTTGCTCGGGCCTGCCGCGACCCCGATCACCGGCTTGCTTTGTCCCGGTTCTACGCGCACGCCCCCAATCAAGGCGTTGCGAGGGCAATCGATGTACTGGCCCTGCGCATTATAGATCCAGCTGCCAATTTCCCCTGTTGCCCCGAGGGCTTGCAGTTCCAAAAGCGACTCTGGCGATACAAACCCGTCCACAGCAAGAGGCGCGTCGGGCCCCATTTGTCCGACGCCTACAAAGGTAACATCGGCGCGCCGCGCCAAGTTGAAAACCGTCTGCACAGGGCGCAAACGCATAAAAAAAGCGCGCTCTTCAGCCGTGTCGGAAATCACCGGAACCGGCATGGGATAATAGGGAGCCATCAGCTTTTCTGCGATGCGGCTAATCACATCAAAAAGTGTTGCCGCCCCGTCAGGAGAAATATTTCCCAGCAGCGAAACGATACGGTGCTGCGGGGCCTGTTCGGTCGGGGTGAACTGCTCGGCCATCGCCCGCAGCGCCCGCCCTGTGCCAAACGCGATGACCTGCGGTTCGGGCAGACGCAGGTAGCGTTCCAGCTCTGCCGCGGCCGCCGGAGCAATCGCGCGCGCGCCATCCCCCGCGAGACCAATGCTGGGCGCGACCCGGCAGCGCAAGAGCCCAAACCGCGCAACCAGATCGGATTCAAGGTCAAAGCAGGCGCCAATCTTATGATTAAGCCGCACATGGATCAGCCCTTCAGCCATCGCGCGACTGACCAGACGTTGTGCGCGTTGACGCGAGACGCCAAGTTCTGACGCGATCTGATCTTGCGTCATGCCCCCGACGTAATAGAGCCAACCTGCGCGGGCGGCATCATCGGTCGGTGTGGGGTCTGGATCGGTCCGGCTCATCGGTTCACCCTCAATTCCGGCGCAATCTGGTAGAAATCGGCAAAGGATGCAAACCGCATGTCGGGGCGGGCGTCATCCGGCTCTTCCAACACGCGGTTTTTCAGGTGGCTGCCGCCCGTAAAGCGCCAGACCGTCATGCCCGCCGCAAGCCCGGCCCGAATACCGGTCAGGCTGTCTTCAATAACCAGACACCGATCTGGCGAGACGCCCATTTGCGCGGCCGCATAAAGAAACAGGTCAGGCGCAGGCTTGCCATTGGCCACCATTGTCGATGTAAACAGACGCGGCCCCGCCAGATGGCCCAGCCCAACCAAAGCCAGTGATTTGGCCGCTCGCATCGGACTGGAAGAGGTGGCAATGCAATATTGCAGGCGCAGCTCAGCCATGACATCGGCCACATGCGGCATGACTTTTAGGTCGGTCTCGAAGCTTTCCAGCAACCGGGTGCGATAATTGGCTTCGAACTCTGGCGGCAGTGTCAGATTGAACTCGCGTCGGATCGTGGCCATAACGGTGGGATAGCTGCGCCCCAGGAAATGCCGCGCAACATAGTCAAGATCGATCACCACGCCCAGCTTGGCCAGTTCCTGAATCAGCATATTGGCCGAGATGATCTCGGAATCGAGGATCACCCCGTCGCAATCGAAAATCACCAGATCGAACATCAGAACAGGGCCTTCAGCCGAGCGATATCGATACCGGAAATAACCTGGCCCGCGGGTTTGAAGGTAGGTGTATCTTCCCCTGCCACGATAGCGTTGACCACCGATTCCTCGACGCATTGCACCGCCGCCAAATAGAGAGGGTCGATCATCTCGCCGTTGACTTCGGTCTTGGTGATCAAAGCGCCCGCCTTTTGCGGCATTGGCCCCGGGTTGGCAGTGGATAGTGCCAAAAAGATATCGCCCGAGGAATTTCCCCCCGGCGTGCCGCCCCGACCAATCCCGATGGCGGCGCGCTTGGCGACCTGGCGCAGCGACAGGCCTGACAGCGGCGCATCCGTGATCAGCACCACGATGATCGAGCCCGTTTCCTTTTGCGGCAAGAACGGGTTCAACGCCCCTTCAGGCATCAACTGCCCGACTGGGCGGCCAAGGATTTGAAAATCCACGCGCCGACCGTGATTGGCCTGCACCAAGGCTCCCATCATATATGCCTCGCCGCCAATCTGGAAAACCCGAGAGGACGTGCCCGTGCCGCCCTTGAATTGATAAGCGATCATTCCGTTGCCGCCGCCCGCAGCGCCTTCTGCCACCGGGCCAGATATGGCCGCCTCCAGCGCTGCGATAGCGTGATCGGCGCTGACATGAAAGGCGTTGATATCGTTCAGCACACCATCATAAGTCTCGGCCACCACGGGCATCGCCCAGCCATGATCTTGGGTGAAAAACTCTGCATAGTGCCGCGTCATCCATTGCGAGGCACCATGATGCACAGCCCCAATGCCATGCGTGTTGGTGATGCAAACGGGGCCGATCAGATAGCCCGCATCGTCGATCCAATGCGTGCCTGTCATCTCGCCATTGCCGTTCAGTGCGTAGTGGCCGGCCCAGACCGGCACTGGCAAACCCGCGTCCGAGCGAGGCCGGATCGCGGTCACACCTGTGCGCATGTGCAGCTCGGGATCGGTCAGCGTTGTCATGCCGACCAGAACGCCTTTCACATCAGTGATGGCGTTCAGCGGCCCGGTTATGCCGCCAAACGGAATTCCCAGGTCGCGCGCGCGTGGTTTTGACATGATCCCCCCCTTTTTTGCTATCAAGCACTTTGCGGGTAGGGGCTGCAAGTTCTTAGCCAGCGCGGCGCAGGCTTTCATGGCCAGAGGCAAGCGCGGCCACCGACTCGATAATATAATCCGCCTTTTCATCCGTCATAAGCACGGAAAAGTTCAGGCGGGTAAAGCCGGGCTTGTGGTTCTCGTCCCCCGCCAGGATGGCTTCGCGCATCTGGTCCGAGGTGGTGCGGTCGATCGCAAGCAGGCGATGACCATAGGGTCCAGCACAGGCGCAACCGCCGCGCGCCTGAATGCCAAAGTGATCTGACAGCGCGCGGGTGAAGACCTGCGGGTCGGCAAGGGTTTTGCCCTGCGTGATCAGCAGAGAAAAGATCGGCAGGCGCGGGGCCGCGGCGTTGCCCAGAATGGTGATCTCAGGGCGGGCGCGCCAGGCTTTGCGGGCGCGGGCCAGATGGGCTGCATGCCGGGCATCCATATAGTCCTGCCCGATGGCGTCCTTGACCATAAACGCCAGCGCGGCGCGAATATCACCGATCACATTCGGCGTGCCCGCTTCTTCGCGCGCTGTCAGGTCGGTGGCATAGTCGTGGCCCCAAGGCGAAACAAAGCGCACCGTGCCGCCGCCGGGCTGGCTGGGCGTGGTGCGCCCCACCACGGCTTGATTTATGATCAACAGTCCCGATGCACCGGGTCCGCCGAGAAATTTGTGCGGCGAGACGGCGACCACATCCTTTTGCGCGTCGGTGCCTGCACCCATGTTGACAGAGACGTAGGGGCCCGCGCCCGCATAGTCCCAAACCGCCAGCGCGCCGTGAGACTTCAGCAGACGGGTCACCGCATCTGCATCCGTCAAAATCCCAGAGACATTCGAAGCGGCGGAAAAGCTGCCGATCATCAGCGCATTTTTGGGCGCGGCCTCCAGGGCGGCAGCAAGGGCGGCCATATCAGGGCCGCCTGCCTCGGCCTCGGGGATTTCGATCACCTCGGCGCCGCTTTCGCGCCACGGCAGGATATTGGAGTGATGTTCATAGGGTCCGATGAAAACCTGCACAGGGCGATGCGCCGAAACGGCCTCGGGTACACCCAATAACGCCACTGTGCGGTTCAGCGCCGAGGTGGCGCCCGAGCCGGTGAAGATCGTGGCAAAGCGCTCATCCGCGCCGCAAAGCCGTGCGATTTCCGCCCGCGCCGCCTCTCGCATCCGGGTGATGGAAGCACCGCAGAAAGACGCCTCGGAATGGCTGTTGGCATAGATCGGCAGCACGTCTTCCAGCACGAAATCTTCCACCATTCGCAGCGCGCGGCCCGATGCGACGTAGTCGGCATAGACCAATTTACGGGTGCCAAAGGGTGTCTCGAATGTCATGCCTTCGCCGATGGTGCCCGCACGCAAGCGGTCAATCAGATTTGGGGCACCAAGGGTCTGGGCAAAGCGGGCGAGAGGATTTGTCATGGTCACACCTTTGATCGGGTTGCGACGATCATATCTCTTGGTATCTGCAATGATTTCCCCTATTTTACCCCTTGAATGTGTAAGTATTGGGTCAAATGCGTGAAAATGGCGATTGAATTAGATCAAATTGACAGAAGCATCCTGCGCGCGCTGCAACGTGACGCCTCGCTTTCGCAACGTGAGTTGGCCGATCAGGTCGGAATGTCGCAGAATGCCTGCTGGCGACGGCTCAAGGCTCTGCACGACAGCGGCGTGATCAAGGGGCAGACCATTCGGCTGGATGCCAAGGCGGTGGGATTGGGTCTGACAGTGTTTGTGATGATCCGCACGCGGCATCACTCGCAGGCTTGGCTCGAATCCTTTCGCAAAGAGGTTTCTGCGATTCAGAACGTGGTCGATTTCTATCGGATCGCTGGCGACTATGATTATATGCTCAAGGTGGTGGCCGCAGACATGAATGACTTTGACCGTGTTTATCAGCGTCTGATCGCGCGGCTGGATCTGGATGCGGTGACCTCGCTGATCACCATGGAACAGATCGCCGACAATCGGGACTGGCCAGTTTAACAAAGTCAGAACCTGTTGACTCGAATCAATTGGACGCGTTATGACATCGGTGACATGACATCGGTGTCATAGACATCGCGACCTTGGAGGAGGGGGCTCATGGCTACGATTTACGACGTCGCCCGCATCGCCAAGGTGTCGGCCAAGACGGTGAGCCGTGTGTTGAACGGCGATGCGCCTGTTGGGCAAAAGACCCGCGACGCGGTCGAGGCCGCGATGTTGGAGCTGGGCTATGTGCCCTCAAGCGCCGCACGGATGATGCGGTCGCAAAAATCCGGTCTGGTGGGGCTGATCACGGGGGCGATTTCTCTGCCGACCGAGCCAAACCAGCCGCAGGGTTTGCCCGATCTGTTTATCGTGCAGGGCATCCAGCGCGCGATGGCGGCGTCGCAGATGACGCTGATGATCGCCGATACGGGTGGGCGGCTGGACCGCGTGCCGCATCTGATCCAGACCTTTTTGCGTCACCGCGTTGAAGGGCTGATCTATGTGGCGGAGTTTCACCAAAAGGTAGAGCTGCCCCGCGTGCCGGTGACCACGCCCTTGGTTCTTGCCAACTGCTTTGATGACATCGGCACACCCGCAGTGCTGCCCGACGATCAGCGCGGCCAGTGCGAATTGGTCGAGCGGTTGCTTGCCGCGGGTCACCGTCGCATCGCCTATCTGACGCTGCCATTGCATATGGTCGCCAATACTTTGCGGCGCGCGGGCTATGCGCAGGCCTTGGCTGGGGCAGGGATCGCCTATGATCCGGCCTTGGTCGAATGCGCCGACTATGAGGGTCGCGAGGACGAGACGCAGATCTTGTGGGATATCATTGACCGCATGTTGCGCCTGCCCGAACCGCCGACGGTTTTGTGCTGCGGCAACGACAAGATGGCGGTGCGGGTTTATGGCATTCTACGCTCTCGCGGCGTCAAGGTGCCCGACGAAATCTCTGTCGCGGGCTATGACAATTACCGGGTGATCGCCGAGACACTTTTCCCGCCGCTGACCACGGTCGAGCTTTCTTATACCGCCATTGGCGTGCGCGCGGCGCAGCGGCTGATGGCGATGATTTCCGATCCTGCCGCTGTGCAGGCTAGGGAAGACCGCGAACCGACGCTTGTGTCGGGTCCGGTCTATTGGCGCGGTTCGGTCACTGAACGGCGTGCCAGCAAGGTTTCAAATCTGAAAATCGTCAGGGAGGATTGACGCATGAAACATCTATCCATCGCAACCGGAGCCCTCTTGGCTTCTGTGGCTCTTACCTCGGTCGCACAGGCCCAGACCACGCTTTCCATGTGGTATCATGGCGCTGGCAACGAAGGCGAAGCCAAGGTGCTGAACCAGATCATCACCGACTTCAACGCAAGCCAGACCGATTGGAAGGTCGAACTGCAGAGCTTCCCGCAAGCCGCCTATAACGACTCGGTCGTGGCTGGCGCGCTGGCAGGCAACCTGCCCGACATCCTTGACGTTGACGGCCCGGTTATGCCGAATTGGGCATGGGCTGGCTACATGCAGCCGCTGCAAATCGACGAGACGAAAATCGCCAACTTCCTGCCCGGCCCGAAAGGCGTGTGGGATGGCAAGCTCTATTCGATCGGTCTGTGGGACGCCGCTGTGGCGCTCGTCACCCGCAAATCCACGCTGGAAGAGCTGAAGCTGCGCACCCCGACGCTGGAAGAGCCTTGGACTCTGGAAGAGTTCAACGGCGCGATGGAGGCTGCCAAAGCCTCGGGCAAGTTCGAATACGCGCTTGATCTGGGCATGGCTTGGACCGGCGAATGGTATCCCTATGCCTTCTCGCCCTTCTTGCAGTCGTTTGGCGGCGATCTTGTCGACCGTTCCAGCTATAAAACCGCTGAAGGCGCTTTGAACGGCGATGCGGCCATGGCCTTTGGCAACTGGTGGCAAGGTCTATTCAAAAACGGCTATGCACAGGCGACCCAAGACCCCGCTGACCGTGACAACGGTTTTGGCGCTGGTAAATACGCCTTCTCGTGGAATGGCAACTGGGCGGCGCTGGGGGCTTTGAAGGCATTCGACGACACCGTGTTCCTGCCCGCACCAAACTTTGGCGCTGGTGCGAAAATCGGTGCGGCTTCGTGGCAGTTCGGTGTTTCGGCCAAGTCGCAGCATCCTGATGGCGCATCGAAGTTCATCGAGTTCGCGCTGCAGGATAAGTATCTGGCCGACTTTGCCAACACCACTGGCTTGATCCCCGCCACCGCTTCGGCTGCTGCGATGACCGAGAACTACAAAGAAGGTGGCCCGCTGGCTGTCTACTACGCGATGACCAATGCCAATGCGATGGTTCGTCCGGTAACCCCGGGCTACGTGGTCGAGGCCAAAGTGTTTGAAAAAGCACTGGCTGACATCGCAAACGGTGCCGAAGTCGCTGCAACGCTGGACGCTGCAACCGACGAAATCAACGCCGATATCGAAAAGAACCAAGGCTACGGCCACAAGTAATCGCGCAGGGCGGCCGTCGGGCCGCCCTCGTTTATCATTTGGGGGGCACCATGGCATCGAAGTTTTTGAAATCGAACCGAACAGGTTGGATGATGGCGGGGCCCGCGGCCTTCCTCATCGGCATGTTCGTGATCCTACCGTTCGTTTTTGCGATTGTGCTTTCATTTACAAATCAACGGCTCATCTCGCCGAACCCGACTGAATTCACCGGGCTTGCGAATTACCGACAACTTTTGGGTATGGCAACACTGACGCTTGATCCGGTCAAGGACGATGCCGGAGCGATCAAAATGGCCGCGGATGGCACGCCCGAATACCCCTCGATCCGCAGCTTTACCCGAGGCAATGCCGACTACGCCAACCTGTCGGGCATGCGCGAATGGTTCAGCTTTGGCTGGGGGGAAAGCCGCACCTATGTGCTGGCACGCGACGTCGTATTCATGAAGGCGCTGGTCAATACCTTTATCTTTGTGCTGGTTGTGGCCCCTGTGCAAGGCGCACTGGCCTTGGGTCTGGCCCTGCTGATCAACCAGAAAATTCGCGGGATCAATGTCTTTCGCACCATCTACTTCATGCCTGTCGTGGTTTCCATTGTGGTGGTCTCGCTGCTGTGGCGGTTCATCTACGACGGTAATTCGGGGCTGCTGAACAATCTGATCAGTGCGGTCAGCTTTGGTGCGATCCCTCGGGTCGACTGGCTGGGCAACCCAAATACCGCGCTTGGCTCTGTCATCGCGATGTCGATCTGGCAGGCGGTCGGTTTTCATATGGTGATCTGGTTGTCTGGACTGCAAACCATCTCGCCGACGCTTTACGAGGCGGGTGAGATTGAAGGCGCCAGCAAGTGGCAAAGCTTCCGCTATATCACTTGGCCGGGGCTCAAGAACACCGCCGTTCTGGTGTTGATCGTGATCACCATGCAGGCCTTTGCGGTCTTTGCCCAGATCGACGTGATGACCAATGGCGGCCCGCTTGACAGCACCCAAACCATTGTTTTCCAAGCTATCGAGCGTGGCTATGGCAAGCAGGACATCTCGGGTGGCTCGACGATTTCGGTGATCCTGTTTGTCATCGTGCTGTCGATTTCGCTGCTGCAACGCTGGATCACAAGGGAGCGCGCATAATGGCTATTTCTGCTGATAACCACGGCCTGCGGCTGATCGTGCGCTATGCCGTGCTGATCCTGATTGCGGTGATCTTCATCTTTCCGCTGGTGTTTATGGTGATGTCGTCGCTTAAACCCGACCAGCAGCTCTTGGCTGATACTGCCAGCCTGCGGGCGTTTTTGCCGGTGGGCGACATCAGCCTTGATAACTATTGGGCGGCGTTCAAGCGCGCGCCGGTGGCGTTGTTCGTGATGAACTCTGTGATCGTGACAGGGGTGACGGTGGCGCTGTCGCTGTTCCTCTGCTCTACCGCCGCGTTTTCTTTTGTGTTCATCAACTGGAAAGGTCGCGATGTGATCTTGTCGATCATCCTCGCCACCCTGATCGTGCCGTTTGAAACCATCGCTATCCCGTTGTTGCTGATCTCGTCCAAACTGCCGTGGATCGGCTTGGACGGTCTGACCTTTGGCTGGCTGAACAGCTATCGCGTGCAGATTATCCCCTTTATCGTCGATGGTCTGACGATCTTTCTGTTCGTGCAGTTTTTCAAGGATCTGCCCAGCGAGTTGATCGAAGCAGCACGGGTCGAGGGTGCAAGCTGGTTCCAGATCTATCGCCGCATCGTGATGCCGCTGTCCGGCCCCGTGCTGGCCACGGCGGCGATCCTGAAGTTTCTGGTGATGTACAACCAATACCTCTGGCCACTGATGGTGGTCCAAGAGGAAGGCTATCGTCCGGTCATGGTGGGTTTGCAATATTTCTTCCAACTGAACCGCGCCTGGGGCGAGATCATGGCCTATCTGAGCCTGATCACCGTGCCGGTTCTGGCGTTTTATCTTTACCTGCAAAAAGCCTTTATCGCGTCGATTGCATCGACTGGTGTAAAGGGCTGAGGAGACAAATATGGTCATCGCAATCAAAGACAAATGGATCTGGGACAGCTGGTATGCCAAGGACGGCGACACCTATCACGGGTTCTTTCTGCAAGCGGACAAGTCGCTGATCGACCCTGACTTGCGCCACTTCAACGTGACTCAAGGCCATGCGACTTCGAGCGATCTGGTGAACTGGACGCATCTGGGCACGATGTTCGCGCCCTCGACCACGCCCGCGTGGGACGACAGCACCACATGGACAGGGTCGGTCGTGCAGGATGATGCAGGGCTGTGGCACTTGTTCTACACAGGCACGACCAAGGCCGAAGGCTCGATGTATCAGCGCATCGGTCATGCGACCTCGAGCGATTTGCATTCCTGGGTGCGGGTGGGCGACGGGCTTTGCCTTGATCTGACCGGTCCAAACGCCGACTGCTATGAGGCCGAACACATGGTCGGCCACTGGCACGACCGCGCGATGCGCGACCCTTGGGTCATGCGCGACCCTGACGGCGATGGTTGGCTGATGTATTTCACCGCCCGCGCGCCTGGTATTCCTGAACCCAACGCGGGTGGCGCGATTGGCTTTGCCACCTCGCCCGACCTGATGGCATGGACCCTGCGTCCGCCGGTCTTTACCGGTGGATACGGCCAGCTAGAGGTGCCGCAGGTCTTCGAGGTCAATGGCATCTGGTATTGCCTGTTCTGCACCTCGTCGTATCAATGGTCCGAGCAGACCCGCCGCACCAACCCGCAAAAGCCGGTGACGGGCACACATTACCTGATTTCGGACCATCCGCGCGGACCGTGGCGTATTCCTGTGGGGCCGTTTCTGGATGGAGCAGAGCCCTGCCGCCGTTATGCCGCGCGCATCGTGCAAACGGATGACGGCATGGTGATCTTGGGCTTTGCGGATGGCGGCAAAGACAAATTCGGTGGCTATGTGATGGACCCGGAACCCGTTGTCGTGGGTGCGAATGGTCTGTTGCAGGTTCAACCCTTGGCAAAGGCGGCAGAATAAATGGCAAGCATTACCCTTTCCGGTTTGAAGAAAAGCTATGGCAATGCCCATGTGATCAAGGGCGTGGATATCACCATTGAGGACGGCGAATTCGTGGTCTTTGTCGGCCCCTCGGGTTGCGGCAAATCGACATTGCTGCGGATGATCGCGGGTCTGGAAGACATCAGCGCCGGCACGCTGAACATCGGCGGCATTCGAGTCAATGATCTACCTCCGAAAGAGCGTGGCGTGGCGATGGTGTTCCAATCCTATGCGATCTTCCCGCATATGACTGTGCGTGAAAACGTGGCCTTTGGACTGACAATCGCGGGTGACAGCAAAGAGATGAAGGAAGCCAAGGTCGCCGAAGCCGCCCGCATCTTGCAGATGGAGCATCTGCTTGATCGCCGCCCAAGCCAGCTTTCGGGCGGTCAGCGTCAGCGCGTCGCCATTGGCCGCGCGATTGTCCGCAAGCCCGAGGTGTTCCTGTTTGACGAACCGCTGTCCAACCTTGATGCCGCCCTGCGCATGGATATGCGGATGGAAATCGGCAAGCTGCACAAGGCGCTGGGTGCGACGATGATCTATGTCACCCACGATCAGGTCGAGGCGATGACCCTCGCGGATAAGATCGTGGTGCTGAAGGATGGCCTCGTGCAACAGATCGGCAGCCCGATGGAGCTGTATCATCACCCCGCAAACGCCTTTGTGGCGGGCTTTCTCGGTTCGCCGTCGATGAACTTTCTGGATGTCGATGTGCAGGCGGTTGATGGCCGCAACATCACCGTGGCGAATGCCTCGCTCGACCCTGTGACGATTGCGGCGCAGACGGGCAGCTATACAGTGGGCGGCAAGGCACGGCTCGGGATTCGTCCGCAGTATCTGACCCCTGCCGAGGGCGCAGGCCAGTTGCATGGCCGCGTTGCGCTGACCGAACGGTTGGGCGCGGAAACGGTGATCGAAGTGACCCTGTCGAATGGCAGCCCGCTGATCGCGGCACTGGCGCGGGATGCGGTCTTTCCCTTGGGCACCGAAATCGGGCTGACGTTTCAGCCCTCCGAGGCGCATCTGTTCAGCGAATAACGCCCGCGTCGCGGATCGCTGTGGTAAGCTGCGCAAACTGGCTGGCGAGCGGATTAGATCTGCGCCAAACCATGCCTATGGTGCGCTGAGGGCGCGGTTCTGCCAGCCGTGCCGTTGCCACTTGCGCCGAGCGCGTCTCGATCGCCAGCGCCATTTCTGGGATCAGCGTCACCCCGATCCCCGCCCCGACCATCTGTACAAGGGTGGTCAGGGACGACCCCTCCATCAGATCGCGTGGCAGGCTGGCCGACCCGTTGCAATAGCTCAGTGCCTGATCGCGAAAGCAATGACCCTCTTCCAGCAACAAAAGCCGCATTTCGCGCAGCATTTCTGGGTTGGGCACGGGGTTGCCTGCATCGGCTGCGGGGCGAACAAGCACAAATTCCTCGTCAAAAAGCGGAAATTCAACCAGCGAAGGTTCCGATACGGGCAGTGCGACGATCGCCATATCAAGCCGCCCGGCGATCAGGTCCTCGATCAACCGTTGGGTGACTGCCTCGCGCGGGCGCAGATCCAGCCCCGGAAAGCGCGCGCTCAAGCCTTGCATCACTTGTGGCAAAAGATAGGGCGCAATGGTGGGGATCACCCCCAACCGCAGCCTTCCCATCAGGGGACCAAATGAAGCGCGCGCAAGGGTGCCAAGTTCGTCCATCGCTCGCAGGATGTCGCGCACCCGCAGCGCAAACTCTTCGCCCAACGAAGTCAGCCGGATCTGTCGCGACCCGCGCTCGATCAGTGGCGCACCCAGCAACGCTTCCAGTTCCTTCATCTGAACCGAGAGTGCCGGCTGCGAGATTGAGCAGGCCTCGGCCGCCCGCCCGAAATGGCCGTGCTGCGCAAGCGCTTCGAAATAGCGCAAGTGTCTGATGGTAAGACCGATCATTGGCGCAGATTATCGCTTAGATAAGAAAATGCAAATTTTCATTATGAGAGGTGGGTGCTATCGTGGGTCTAAGCACCCTTGGGTTGCAGCGATTCACAGTGATGATGGGAGACGAAAATGGATGGCAATGATACTGCCTCGGGCGGCAAATGTCCGGTGATGCATGGCGCCAACACGGTTACGAGCAATTCAAACACCGCTTGGTGGCCGAATGCGCTCAATCTGGACATTCTGCATCAACATGACACCAAAACCAACCCGATGGGGCCGGAGTTCGACTATCATAAAGAGCTGAAAAAGCTTGACGTGACAGCCTTGAAGAATGATTTGAAGGCCTTGATGACCGAGAGCCAAGATTGGTGGCCAGCCGATTGGGGCCACTACGGCGGCCTGATGATCCGTATGGCATGGCATTCTGCGGGCTCGTATCGTCTGGCCGATGGCCGCGGCGGTGCAGGCACCGGAAACCAGCGTTTTGCCCCGCTGAATTCATGGCCTGACAACGTCAACCTTGATAAGGCCCGCCGCCTGCTCTGGCCCATCAAGCGCAAGTACGGCAACAAGATCAGCTGGGCCGACCTGATGATCCTTGCAGGCAACATGGCCTACGAATCCATGGGGCTGAAGGTGTTTGGCTTTGGCTTTGGCCGCGCTGATATCTGGGCGCCCGAGACCGATGTCTATTGGGGCGCTGAAAAGGAATGGCTGGCGCCATCGGATAGCCGCTATGGCGATCTGAACAAGCCGGAAACGATGGAAAACCCGCTGGCTGCAGTTCAGATGGGCCTGATCTACGTGAATCCCGAGGGCGTGAACGGCAAGTCTGATCCGCTTAAGACCGCCGCGCAGGTGCGCGAGACTTTTGCGCGCATGGCGATGAATGACGAGGAAACCGTGGCGTTGACGGCGGGCGGACACACCGTCGGCAAGGCGCATGGCAATGGCGACGCCAGCCGCCTTGGCCCGGCCCCCGAGGCCGCTGGCGTTGAAGAGGCTGGTCTGGGCTGGAGCAATCCGAACGGCAAGGGCGTTGGTCGTGATACCGTCAGCTCGGGGATCGAGGGCGCATGGACGACGCATCCAACCCGCTGGGACAACGGCTATTTCTATCTGCTGTTCAACTATGATTGGGAGCTGACAAAATCCCCTGCCGGCGCGACTCAGTGGCAGCCGATCAACATCAAGGAAGAAGACAAGCCCGTTGACGTGGAAGACCCGTCGATTCGTCTGATGCCGATGATGACCGACGCGGACATGGCCATGATCAAAGACCCCGCCTATCGCGCGATTTCGGAAAAGTTCTACAAGGACCCGGCCTATTTCAGCGAGGTTTTCGCGCGGGCGTGGTTCAAGCTGACTCACCGTGATATGGGGCCAAAGGCGAACTACTTCGGGCCTGATGTGCCTAAGGAAGACCTGATCTGGCAGGACCCCGTTCCGGCCGGCAAGACCGCCTATGACGTCGCAGCCGTGAAGGCCAAGATCGCCGCCGCCGGGCTGTCACTGGCCGATATGGTTAGCACGGCTTGGGACTCGGCCCGCACCTATCGTGGCTCGGATATGCGCGGCGGTGCCAACGGTGCGCGCATTCGTCTGGCGCCGCAGAAAGACTGGGCGGGCAACGAACCTGCGCGCTTATCCAAAGTGCTGGCGGCGTTGGAGCCGATTGCAGCATCGAGTGGTGCGAGCCTTGCCGATGTCATCGTTCTGGCGGGCAATCTTGGTGTCGAGCAGGCTGCAAAGGCTGCAGGTTTTGACATCACCGTTCCCTTCGCACCCGGCCGTGGTGATGCAACCGCCGAGCAGACCGATGCCGCGTCGTTTGACGTGCTGGAACCCTTGGCAGACGGTTATCGGAACTGGCTCAAGTCTGACTATGTGGTGAGTGCCGAAGAACTCTTGCTTGATCGCACGCAACTCATGGGTTTGACGGCGCATGAGATGACCTGCCTTGTCGGTGGCATGCGGGTGATGGGCACCAATCATGGTGGCTCGAAACACGGCGTCTTTACCGACCGTGTCGGCGCGCTGACCACGGATTTCTTCGTGGCGCTGACCGATATGGCTTATACTTGGAAACCTGCCGGCAAGGGAGTTTATGAACTTCGCCATCGCAAAATGGGGGCGGTGAAGTGGACCGCGACGCGCGTGGATCTGGTGTTTGGGTCGAACTCGGTCCTGCGCGCCTATGCAGAAGTCTATGCGCAAGACGACAACAAGGCCAAGTTCGTGCATGACTTCGTCGCGGCTTGGACCAAAGTAATGAACGCCGATCGCTTCGACTTGGCGTGAAGCCGCTGCGCCCTCCCCAACGGGGGGGCGTCACCCGATGGCTTTTAGTTTCGTGCAGTTTTCGGGGCTAATTGGTCGGAGCGAGAGGATTCGAACCTCCGACCCCCTGCTCCCGAAGCAGGTGCGCTACCAGACTGCGCTACGCTCCGACCGTGGCGCGGCATTAAACCCTTGCGCACCGCTTTGCAAGAGGGCGCGCAAGGGCGAAGCGCTGCTTTTTCGGCTCAGGCATCGCCATCTGTGGCCGTCAGCCCCTCGACCTTGTTCCGCAGGCGGCGGCGGTCAAACAGGCGCATCCAAGTGCTGATCCGTGGCGATGTCGCACCGTCATAGCGCGAGCGGGTTTCCAGCACCGGCCGGTTTTTCGACAGGCCGGGCTTGTCCTCCCGCAGTACAATATAGACCCCCGCCGCGATAATTACGGCAGAGCCGATTGCTGTCCATTTGTCGATGCTCTCATCAAAAAACAAAAAGCCGTAGAGGATCGCCCAGATCATTTGCGAATATTGCATCGGTGCCACGATGATTGCGGGCGCGCGGCGATAGGCCGCGATCATCAAGAGACCGGCGATCAGGCCAAGCAAGGCCATCGCGGCCATCATGCCAAAATGTTCAACTGGCACAGGTATGTAGACAAACGGCAGAGCCACCGTCATGACGATGAAGTTTGCAACCATCGGATAGACCATCAGCACAATCGAACGCTCTTCATGCCCGATCTTGCGAACGATCACCGAAGTGGTCGCGCCCAGGAATGCGGCGATCAGTGCCGAAAGGTGGCCAAGTCCCAGCGGCACCTGACCGGGACGTAAGACGATCATCACGCCCAGCATACCCACGAAAATCGCTAGTCCGCGGTGAATACCGATTTTCTCGCCAAGGATTGGTATCGCAAGCACGGTAATCAAAATCGGCATGGCAAAAATGATCGCATAGCATTGTGCCAGAGGCAGCACCGAGAAGGCGTAGAATCCGGTGATGCCATTCAGCACCGCCGCAAGGGTGCGCAGCGCGGTCCAATAGGGGTGTTTTGGGATCAGGTTCCCATCCGAGCGGTCCCCCATCAGCAGGATAGTCACCATCGGAAACGCCAAAAGACCGGTAAAGAAGATCAGCTGAAACGGGCTGTAGCTCGCACCGAGAAACTTCACCATCGTATCATTGGTGGCATAGACGCCAAAAGCGGCGAGCGACAACAGTGCGCCGCGGAGGTTCGATTGAGCGACTGGCATGATAGGGTCCGATTGGATTTTGCGCCGATGGTTCTCGACTACCCCTCGCGCCAAACCGCGGAAACTTCAAGAGGCACCTCGCCGCAAACCGCTCAGGCTTCCGGTTTGCGACCAAAGAGCTTGTTCTTTAGCCAGATCAGCGGCAACAGCACCAGGACCGCACCTTTTTTCAAGAATGCGAGCAATAAGATCAACAAGCCAGCTTTGGCAGCGACCTTGCCCGCGATCAGACCACCAATTCCCACCGCCGCCACTGTATCGACGCCGGGCAGATAATCGCTGTAGCGGTTGCCTTCGGTAAAGCTGATCATGTTCAGCACTGCCGGCGCCGCTGCTTCGACTTGGGGCAATTGGTCCATGCTGGCGACAAAGTTCACCACCAGCACGCCTTTGCGCCCAAGTGCACGAATGTTGTAGTTCAGCATGTCGGCTTCGTCGCCTTCAAAATGGACGGCTTTGGCCCAAAACAACTTGCGCCCGGCCGCGTCATAATGCGGCTCGGCGGCCCATCCTGTCACCGAAACGGCAGGATAGCCTGCCTTGGTGCGCTCGGCGTTGGCGGCCGTTGCCTCGTCCTGCAACTGTTTCAGCATGGCGTTGTAGTCCATCGTTGCCGCATCGGCATCCGAGACATAACCCATGTCGTCGAAATAGATCTCGATCCCCCAAGTGTCGCCAAGCGGGGATTTGCCCTGCGGAAAGATCATGCCCAGCGTGCCATCCGATGGCGGGTTGCCCCAGAGTTTTTCCAGCACGAAATTGGCGTCTTTGGGCGCAAGGAAATAGTAATCGGCCGGCACATCAAGCACTGCTTGGCCGCCTTCCAGCGTTACCTTGCCTTGGCGCAGATCCATCGCTTCGAGTCCGGCTCGATATTCTGGAGGAACGGTCTCGATCTGACCCGGAAAAGCAGTGCTAAAGGATTCAGCGGCGACCGGAAGGGCCGTTAGAACAAGCGTCAGCGCAAGGGCTGACAAAACAGAAATACACCGCATCTTATGTCCAAATATCAAGTTTTCGGACGCTAGCCTTGCTGCGCGTATCCGACAACCAAAAGTGGTAAGGCCGGAATCAGAGGCACAGTCTGTTGCAGAAAGGCCTCTGACTCTGATCGTGGCTTTACAGGCTTGCGTCCAGGGCTGCGACAATCGCATCGCCCATCTGGCTGGTGGATACCGGCACGCCGCCTTCGGGGCCCATCAGATCGGCCGTGCGCACGCCATCGGCCAGCACCTTTTCAACGGCCTTTTCAACGCGGGTCGCCTCATCCAGCATGCTGAACGAATACCGCAGCGCCATTGCGAATGACAAAACACACGCAATCGGGTTGGCTTTGCCCGTGCCTGCGATGTCGGGCGCAGAGCCGTGAACGGGCTCGTACAGAGCCTTGGGGCGACCATTTTCCATCGGCAAGCCGAGGCTGGCCGAGGGCAGCATCCCCAGCGAGCCGGTCAGCATCGCCGCCATATCCGACAGCAGATCGCCGAACAGGTTGTCGGTGACGATCACGTCAAACTGTTTGGGCCAACGGCACAGCTGCATCGCGCCCGCATCGGCATACATGTGCGACAGTTGGACGTCAGGATATTCCTTGTCGTGGATTTCCTGCACGACTTCGCGCCACAGGATGCCCGATTCCATCACATTGGCCTTCTCCATCGAGCAGACCTTGTTGTTGCGCTTGCGTGCCAGCTCGAAGGCCGAGCGGGCCACGCGGGCAATCTCGGATTCCGTATAGCGCTGGGTGTTGATGCCAACGCGTTCGTTGCCCTCGACAAAAATGCCGCGCGGCTCGCCGAAATAAACGCCCGAGGTCAATTCGCGCACGATGACAATATCGAGGCCCGCAACCACGTCTTTCTTCAACGACGAGAAATCCGCCAGCGCGTCAAAGCATTGTGCCGGGCGCAGGTTGGAAAACAGATCCATCTCTTTGCGCAGGCGCAGCAGGCCGCGCTCTGGCTTGACCGAGAAATCCAGCACATCGTATTTCGGCCCACCGACAGCGCCCAGCAGCACGGCATCAACCTCTTGCGCCTGCGCCATCGTCTCATCGGTCAGCGGCGTGCCGTGGGCGTCATAAGAGCATCCGCCAACAAGACCTTCTGACACATCAAACTTGATCCCGCGCTTGGCGTCGAACCAGCCGATGATCTTTTTCACTTCGGCCATGACTTCGGGACCGATGCCGTCACCGGCGAGGATAAGAAGGGAAGGATTTGCCATTGTCGGCTCCACGTTTAAAGGGTTGCGCGTGGCCTAGCCAATGCGGGGCTAAGGGTCAAGTCGCCCGCTTTGCTTCAAGGCGCGGAAACTGATGCTAAGGGCGTCAAACACACGCCGAATGCGCGCTGAATGGCGCAGGGCCGAGGCCGAGGTTATCCAGATGGGCAGGAGAGGCAGGGTCACAAACGGTGCCACGCGTGTGACCGATGGATCTGCATCCGCGATCACGCATTGCATGCCGCCAATCCCAAGACCGGCGCGGACAAGGTTCCAATAAACGATCTGGTCGTCGCAGCGGATTGAAAAGTCCTCGCGCTTGGCCTCGACCCCAAGTCCGCGCATCATCCGAAGCATGAGATCAGATTTATCAAAGCCGACGAAGGCATGCGTCATCAGGTTTTCTGGCGTGATCGCAGGTGATCGCGCCAGATAATGATGCGCAGCATAGAGCCCGACCTGCAGATCGCACAGATGCGCCGTGATCAGATCAGGCTGGGTCGGGCGATACATCCGCAGGGCAATGTCTGCCTCGCCGAACAGCAGATTGTCGCTCTCATCGCTTGGCACCAGTTCGATCTGGATCAGGGGCTCGGCGCGCCTCAGGTCCATAAGCATCGGGGGCAGCAGATAATTGGCGACGATACGGCTTGCGGTGATGCGGACTGTTCCCGAGAGGCTTTCGTCGCGCCCCGCTGCTGCAAGCGTCAGCTTTGCCGCCGCGTCTTGCATCGCGCGGGCATGGGGCAGCAGGGCGTTCGCCTCGGCGGTAGGAGCAAGGCCGCGCGGCCGGCGGGTGAACAGTGTCAGGCCAAGCTGCGCCTCCATCTCGGCGATATGGCGTCCCAAGGTGGGCTGGCTTTGCCCCAAACGCCGTGCCGCCGCCGAAAGCGAGCCCGTTTCGCAGACCGCAAGAAAAGAGCGGGTCAAGGTCCAGTCAGGATTATCCATACATTTATGTATATCATATCTGCGTTTATTGCCAATATTATGAATGGAATGTGGCTGATATTTCGATGCCCAGCAATGGATAGGAGAACATCATGGCTGTGGTATTGATAGCAGGTGCGTCGGGGCTGTTTGGCAGCCATGCGGCAA
This sequence comes from Pseudorhodobacter sp., assembly GCA_024642045.1. Taxonomy (GTDB): domain Bacteria; phylum Pseudomonadota; class Alphaproteobacteria; order Rhodobacterales; family Rhodobacteraceae; genus Cypionkella. The sequence goes on from JAHEBX010000022.1 coordinate 20,632, forward strand.
AGGCCTTTTCGGCTGCGGGCTGGCAGGTGCGGCGATATCAACGCGGCACAGATATGGCGGCGGCGGCGATGGGGGCGGATGTGATCGTCAACGCGCTCAATCCGCCGATGTATCATAATTGGGCCAAGTTGATCCCCGAGATCACTGCGCAAGCGATTGCCGCGGCGCGCGCTTCTGGCGCGCGCCTGATCGTGGCGGCGAACGTGTATAACTTTGGTGCGCAGCCCGCACCTTGGGGGCCGCAGACACCGCAAATCCCCGCCAGCCGCAAGGGTGCTATCCGCGTGCAGATGGAGGCAGACTATCGCGCCTCGGGCTTGCCGGTGATCCTGCTGCGCGGGGGCGACTTTATGGATGCGGCGGGGAAATCCTTTACCACCGGCATGGCGCTCAAGGGTTTGGACAAAGGCCGCATTCTGCAGATGGGTGCGCCCGATGCGCCGCGCGCCTTTGCGTGGTTGCCCGATATGGCACGGGTCGCCGTGGCCTTGGCCGAGCGGCGCGAGAGCCTCCCACGCTTTGTCGATATGCCCTTTGCGGGGCTTACGTTTTCGGCGGATGACCTGCGCGTCACGTTGCAGCGCCAGATGGGTCGCCCGCTGCGCTTTACCCGCTTTGCGTGGTGGCAGATAGGTCTGCTTTCGCCGGTGTGGGAGCTTGCCCGCGAGCTGCGCGAGATGCGCTATCTTTACAGCCTGCCGCATCGGCTTGATCCTGCTCCGCTTGCGGCGCTGCTGCCCGATTTTCGCACCACCAGCCTCGCCGATTGCCTTGCGGAAGTGCTGGAAACGCGGCGGATGCAGAGTGAGAACAAAGGGTGATTTCTTTTGCCCTCTGTCGGTGTAAACTAAGCTATGACCAGCGATCTGAATCAGTCTTTCCCGTTGCGGCGTGGCCGTGTGCACGAGGTTTTTGGCCCCGCGGCCTTTGGCTTTGCCGCCGTTGCTTGCGCGCAGGCTGCGGGCGATGTGCTGTGGATAAGCGAAGGCTGGCGGGCCGAACAGATCAACCCGCTGGGGCTGGTCGCGTTTTTTGACCCCGCCCGTCTGCTGCTGGCGCGCACCAAGGATCAGACCGAGGTGCTGGCCGTGGCCGAAGAGGCGCTGCGGGATGGCTGCATCGGTTTTGTGGTGCTGGCCCTCACCCGCCCGCTTGATCTGCGCGAGGGGCGGCGGCTGCAACTGGCTGCCGAGACGGGGCGGGCGACGGGGCTGTGTCTGATCCCCGAAGGCATGGGCAGCAATGCGACCCAAAGCCGTTGGCAGGCGGCACCGCTTTTTGCTGCCGATACGGACTCGACTCTGATGCGTTGGCAAATTATTAAGAACAAAGCCGGAACATTAGGAGTCTGGGATGTTCGATGGGACGGGGCGGCGCATCGTCTCGATGTGGTTTCCGCGGTTGCCGAGCGACCGCGTTCTTCGCCTGCGCCCGCTTGAGGGCCCCTTTGCGCTGACTCAGCGGCAGGCGAATACCGAGCGGCTGTATTGCGTGAACCTGCAGGCGCGGCGGCTGGGGTTGCAGCGCGCCATGTCGTTCACCGATGCCCATGCGCTTTGCCCCGATCTGATCAGCCAGCCTGCCGATCCGCCCGCCGATGCACGGTTTCTGGCCAGCCTGCGGCGCTGGGCCACGCGCTATTGCCCTTGGGTCGGGATTGAGGGCGGCGATGGGCTGGTGCTGGATGTGACGGGATCGGCGCATCTGGCGGGGGGCGAGGCGGGGCTGTTGGCGGATATGCGCGCGCGACTGGCGCGGGCGGGGATCGCTGTGCAGATCGGGCTGGCGGATACACGCGGGGCGGCTTGGGCCTTGGCGCGCCATGGTGAGGGGGTTGCAGGCGCAGGGCAGGGCTTGGCGGCGATTGGCGGCTTGCCCGTCGAGGCGCTGCGGCTGGAGGCGGCGACGGTGGTGGCGCTGCAACGGCTGGGGCTGCGCCAGATTTCCGATCTGGCCGCTGCGGCGCGAGCCCCGCTTGCGCGGCGGTTCGGACCCGAGCTGATGCTGCGGCTGGATCAAGCCTTGGGCGCGCAGGCCGAGCAAATCTCGCCGCAGCAAGAGCCGCCACATTACGGCGTGCGGCTGACCCTGCCAGACCCGATCGGGCTGACGGAGGACGTGATGGCGGGGACGGCGCGGCTGCTGGATCAGCTTTGCGCCAAGCTAAAGGCGCAAGAGATGGGCGCGCGGGTGTTGCAGCTGACCCTGCGGCGGGTCGATCAGGCCAGCCAGCAGGTTGATCTGCGCCTTGCCGGCCCAATGCGCGACCCCGCCCGCATCCTGCCCTTGTTTGCGCGCGGGGTTGATGCTGCGGACGCGGGCTTTGGCATCGACCAGATCCGGCTGGAGGCGGTGCAGGTCGAACCCTTGGCCACCGAGCAGACCAGCATCTCGCTGCATCTGCGCGAGGCTCGTGGCGGTCCGCGCAAAGACGGGCTGGAGGATCTGATCACCCGCATTGGCACCCGCATCGGGCTGGAGAATGTGCAACGCTTTCTGCCCGCTGACAGTCATATCCCCGAGCGCGCCTTTGTGATTGCCGCTGCCGCCTATTCGGCACCCGAAAGCGGCTGGGTCTGCCTGCGTCCACGCCCGCTGACCCTGTTTGCGCCCGAGCCAGTCAATGCCGCAGGCCCCCGCCCGCCGCGCGAATTTCGCTGGCGGCGCATGGAATTGACCACGGTGCGGGCGACGGGGCCAGAACGTATCGCGCCCGAATGGTGGCTGGAGGATGAAAGCTGGCGCCACGGTCTGCGCGACTATTGGCGGGTCGAGACGCGGCAGGGGCGGCGGCTCTGGATGTTTTACACCCCGCAAAACCCCGGCTGGTGCGTGCAAGGAGAGTTCGCATGACCCGCGCGGTGCTGGAAAATGCTGCGCAGCATAACCCGCAGCATTTGGGCTATGCCGAGCTGTGCGCCATGTCGAATTTCACTTTCCTTACAGGGGCTTCGCACCCCGAAGAGCTGGTGGCGCGGGCGGCAGAGCTGGGGCTGGAGGCGATCGCCATCACCGACCGCAATTCGCTGGCGGGCGTGGTGCGCGCCTATGCGGCCCTGCGCGAGTTGCGCCGCGCGTTGGAAAAGGGTCTGCCGATCCGCTCGCAGTCGCATATGGATACGACAACCCGCACCGAGGCGGGGGCGCCGCAGAACATTCCCATCGCGCGCGGGCTGAAATTGCCGCGCCTGATCGTCGGCGCGCGGCTGGTGCTGCGCGATTGCGCGGTGGAATGGCTGGCGCTGCCCACCGACCGCGCCGCCTATCAACGCCTGTCGCGGCTGCTGACGCTGGGCAAGCGCCGCGCCCCCAAGGGCGAATGCCATTTGACCCGCGCCGATCTGCTGGAGGGCTGTCGCGGCATGATCCTGATCGCGCTGCCTGCGGGGCAGGCCTTGGCCCCGATCCGCGCGATGCAGCGGGCCTATCCGGGGAATGTGTTTCTGGGCGCAGCCCCCCGCTATGACGGGTCAGATCAGGCGTGGTTTCAGGCCTGCGCCGAGCTGTCGCTGCGCGCCTCGGCGCCTATGGTGGCGGTGGGCGATGTGCTGATGCACCGCGCCAGCCGCCGCCAGTTGGCCGATGTGCTGATCTGCATGCGCGAGGGCTGCACGATTGACCAGATCGGCACCCGCGCCCTGCCCAATGCCGAACGTCGGCTGAAGGGGGCCGCCGATATGGCGCGGCTGATGCGCAACCACCCCGCCGCCCTGCGCCGCACGCTGGAAATCGCCGCGCGCTGCAGCTTTGATCTGAGCGAGTTGAGTTACGAATACCCCGACGAGGTGTCGATCGACGACCCGCCGCAAGTGCGGCTGGAGCGGTTGACGCGCGAGGGGTTGGCGCGGCGCTGTCCGCAGGGAATTCCCGAGCGATACCACGCTCTTGCAGATAAGGAGCTGCGGCTGGTGGCCGACCTTGGGTTTGCCGCCTATTTCCTGACCGTGCATGACATTGTGCAATACGCGCGCGGCATCGGGATTTTGTGTCAGGGGCGCGGGTCGGCGGCCAATTCGATCCTGTGTTGGGCGCTGGGCATTACCGATGTCTCGCCCGACCAGATCGGCATGGTGTTCGAGCGGTTCATCTCGAAATATCGTGGCGAGCCGCCGGACATCGACGTGGATTTCGAGCACGAGCGTCGCGAAGAGGTGATCCAGTGGATTTACGAGAAATACGGCCGCCATCGCGCGGGCCTCTGCGCCACGGTGATCCATTTTCGCACCCGTGCGGCGATCCGGGAGGTGGGCAAGGTGATGGGGCTGAGCCAAGACGTGACCGCAGGGCTGTCGGGGCAAATCTGGGGCATCTCGGGCAAAAAGGTTGATCCCGACCGCATCCGCGAGTTGGGCCTTGATCTGCGCAACCGCCGCCTGATGCAGACGATCCAGCTGATCGGCGAGATCACCGGATTTCCGCGCCACCTGAGCCAGCATGTCGGCGGCTTTATCATCACCAAGGGGCGGCTGGACGAGCTTTGCCCGATCGAGAACGCCGCGATGGAGGATCGCACGGTGATCGAATGGGACAAGGACGACATCGACACGTTGGGAATTCTGAAGGTCGATATCCTGAGCCTTGGCATGCTGACCTGTATCCGCAAGGCCTTTGATCTGATGGAGGCGCACCACGGCGCACGTCCCACCCTTGCCAGCATCCCGCAAGAGGATAAGGCAACCTATGACATGCTCTGCGTCGCTGATGCGGTGGGGGTGTTTCAGGTGGAAAGCCGCGCGCAGATGAACTTTTTGCCACGCATGCTGCCGCGCACCTTTTATGATCTGGTGATCGAGGTCGCCATCGTCCGCCCCGGCCCCATTCAGGGGGGGATGGTGCCGCCCTATGTGCGCAGACGGCAGGGGTTGGAAAAGGTCAGCTTTCCGTCCAAGGCGCTGGAGGGCGTGCTGGGCAAGACGCTTGGCGTGCCGCTGTTCCAAGAACAGGCGATGCAGATCGCCGTGGTGGCCGCAGGTTTTTCGCCCGAGGACGCCGACCGTCTGCGCCGATCTTTGGCGACCTTTCGCAAGCTGGGCCAGATCAGCACCTTTCGCGATCAGTTCATCAACGGGATGCTGGGCAACGGCTATTCCCCCGACTTTGCCGCGCGCTGTTTCGCGCAGATCGAGGGCTTTGCCGAATATGGCTTTCCCGAAAGCCATGCGGCGGCCTTTGCGATGCTGACCTATGTGTCGTCATGGCTGAAATGCCACCATCCGGCGATCTTTGCCTGCGCGCTGCTGAACTCGCAACCGATGGGATTTTATGCCCCCGCGCAGATTGTGCGGGATGCCCGCGAACATCAGGTCGAGGTGCGCCCCATCTGTGTGAACAACTCGGGCTGGGACAATCATCTGGAACGCCGCGCCGATGGGTCGCTTGCGATCCGGTTGGGGTTTCGCCAGATCAAAGGCTTTCGTGCCGAGGATGCGGGCTGGATCGAGGCGGCGCGCGGCAACGGCTATCCCGATCCCGAAAGCCTGTGGCTGCGCGCTGGCCTTGCGCCAAGCGTGCTGGAGCGGTTGGCCGAGGCGGATGCCTTTGCCGGCATGGGGCTGACGCGGCGCGACGCACTTTGGGCGGTGCGCGCCATCCGCACGCCCGCACCCCTGCCGCTGTTTGCCAATCCGCTGGACGGCGAGGGGATCATGGAACCCGATGTGATCCTGCCCCCCATGCATCTGGGCGAGGAAGTGGTGGAGGATTACGTCTCGATGCGGCTTTCGCTGCGCGCGCATCCGATGGAGCTGTTGCGCGCTGGCATGACAGGGCTGACACCGCATGCCGAACTGGCGACCGGGCCGCAGCGGTATCTAAGCGTTTGCGGTCTGGTGATCACCCGCCAGCGCCCCGGCACCGCATCGGGGGTGATTTTCCTGACGCTCGAGGATGAAACCGGCGTGTCGAATGTGGTGGTCTGGCCGCGCGTCTATGAACGCTTTCGCCGCATCGTTATGGGTGGGCGGCTTTTGCGCGTCACGGGGCGGCTGGAGCGTCAGGGCATCGTCGTGCATCTGATTGCCGATCAGATCGAGGATTTGTCGCATCGCCTGTCGGAACTGGGGCATCCGATGGACGACGCCGTTGGCATCACCCAGCCCCAAGCCGATGATGCGCCACGCCCGCCACGCTATGCCCCACGCGCCTACCACCCGCGCGATCAAGCCAAGCGCTTGTTTCCCAGCCGCGATTTTCACTAGCCTTTATAAGCACACAAAACCCCCGCAGGGATCAGGCGCTTAACACTCAAAGGAAAGATGGTGAGCCGGACGGGATTCGAACCCATGACCCGCTGATTAAAAGTCAGCTGCTCTACCAGCTGAGCTACCGGCCCACATCTGAGGCGCTGATTATGAACTTCGGTCGGGGGGGTCAAGGGGCAAAACGCGAGGCTCTGGCAAAAACCTTTGCGCGGGGCTATATGCGCGGCATGGAAAACGCAGCAAACCTTGATCCTATTCGCTTTATGAAGATGCATGGAGCAGGAAATGATTTCGTCATTATCGATTCGCGTGGGCGCGATGCGGTGGTGACAGAGGCGCTGGCGCGTGGCTTGGGCGATAGAAATCGCGGCGTGGGCTTTGATCAGCTGGCCGAAATCAGAGATTCGGACACGGCCGATTTCGCGCTGGATTTCTGGAACAGCGATGGCAGCCGCGCGGGTGCTTGCGGCAATGCCACCCGCTGCGTTTGCGATTTTGTGATGAAAGAATCGGGGCGTGACCGTCTGCACCTGACCACAACGCGCGGTGATCTTTTTGCCGTCCGCCAGCCTGGTGGCCGCGTTTCGGTCAACATGGGCCATCCGCAGCGCGATTGGCGCGACGTGCCTGTGGCGCATGAGTTGGACCTGATGCACCTGCCGCTGCAAGGCGATCCGGTGGCGCTGGGCATGGGCAATCCGCATTGCGTGTTCTTTGTCGAGGATGCCGAAGCGGTCGATTTGCGCGCGGTGGGCCCCGACTGGGAACATAACCCGCTGTTTCCGCAGCGCACCAATGTCGAATTTGCCACCGTCACCGGCCCGGATCGTTTGCGCATGCGGGTTTGGGAACGCGGCGCGGGCGTGACGCTTGCCTGTGGGTCGGGCACCTGTGCCACGGCTGTGGCCGCCCATCTGCGCGGTCTGACGGGGCGGCGTGTGGTGGTGGATGTCGATGGTGGCGTGCTCGAGGTTGATTGGCGCGACGATGGTGTCTGGCTGACCGGCCCCGTCGTGCATGTGTTTGACGGCGTGTTGACACCCGCCTTTCTGGCCGCGCTATGACCGCGCCCATCTTTGCCACGCTGGGCTGTCGGCTGAACGCCTACGAGACCGAAGCGATGAAGGAACTTGCCGCCGCTGCGGGGGTCGAGGGTGCCGTGGTGGTCAACACCTGCGCCGTCACCGCCGAGGCCGTGCGCAAGGCCAAGCAGGAAATCCGCAAACTTGCCCGCGAAAACCCTGGTGCGCAGATCATTGTAACAGGCTGTGCGGCGCAGACCGAGCCTGCCACCTTTTCGGCCATGCCCGAAGTCACCAAGGTC
>JAHEBX010000171.1 GCA_024642045.1 Pseudorhodobacter sp.
TGCAGCTGGGGCTGATCTCCGAGCCGCTGAGCATCAACTATAGCGTCAATGCGGTGATCATCACGCTGGCGCATGCCTATGCGCCGTTTGCCATTTTACCGATCTTTGTGGCGCTGGAAAAGATCGACAGGTCTTTTCTTGAGGCAGGGCGTGATCTGGGCGAAAGCCCGTTCATGACCTTCATTCGGGTCACGCTGCCCTTGGCGATGCCGGGGGTGATTTCCTCGGTGTTGATCGTGTTTATCCCGACGATCGGCGACTATGTGACGCCGCTGTTGGTGGGTGGACCAGAGGGTAAGATGGTGGCCAATATGATCGAGCTGAGCTTTAAAAAGCTGGACAATTATCCACGCGGGGCGGCGATTGCGATTTCGTCAATGGCAATGGTGGTGGGGGTGAGCCTGCTGTTCTTGTTCCTGAATCGACGGTTCTTGCGGGGGAATAAGTCATGAGGGGCGGCTGGTTTCGGGTCTATACGATCGTCTATCTGATCTTTCTGTACGCGCCGATCATTCTGCTGCCGATCTTTGCGTTTAATAATGCAACGACTGTGGCCTTTCCGCTTGTGGGTTTTACCACCGAGTGGTTCGGGCAGTTGTGGACCGAACCCGCGCTGCATAAGGCGCTGAAGAATTCGCTGATTATCGCAATTTCCTCGGCGATTTTGGCGACCAGCTTTGGCATCTTTGCCGCACGCGCTTCGACCCGCTATCGCTTTCCGTTCAAGGCGCCGCTGATGGGTCTGATCATGCTGCCCTTGGTGCTGCCCGAGGTGATTGTGGCGGTGGCTTTGCTGGCGGTTCTGTTGGGGATGGGGCTGAACCTGTCGATTTTCACTGTGATCCTGGGCCATGTGCTGATCTGCACGCCTTTTGCGATTGCGATCCTGACGTCTGCGTTTCAGAGTCTGGATCAGTCGCTGGAAGAGGCGTCCTATGATCTGGGCGAGTCTGCGGTTTCGACCTTTCGACTGGTGATCCTGCCCTTGGTGATGCCGGGCATCATCTCGGCGCTGTTGATCACTTTCACCATCAGCCTTGATGAATTCATCATCGCCTTTTTCTTGGCGGGTAACGAAAACACCTTGCCGGTTTATATTCTTGGCCAGTTCCGCTTTCCGCAGAATGTGCCTGTTATCATGGCTTTGGGGACGATCCTTGTGTGTCTGTCCATTGCCCTTCTTGCAACCGCTGAATACTTCCGCCGCCGTGGCATTGCCAAAACCGGTGGTAAGGATACTGGAGGCTTCCTGTGACGTCTGAAAAACCCACGATGATCGAGTTCAAGGACGTTCATAAGTATTACGGCGATTATCACGCCTTGCGCGGGATCACCGCCAAGATCCGCGCAGGAGAGTTTTTCTCGCTGCTCGGGCCGTCTGGATGCGGCAAGACCACGCTCTTGCGCACGATTGCGGGGTTTGAGGGGATTTCCTCGGGCGTGGTGATGATCGACGGCAAGGATATGGAGGGGGTGCCCGCCAATGTGCGCCCGACCAATATGGTGTTCCAGTCCTATGCGATTTTTCCGCATTTGACGGTGGCGCAGAACGTCGGCTTTGGTCTGCGCAAGGACCCACGCAGCAAGGCAGAAAAGGCGCAGGCGGTGGCCGAGGCTTTGGATATGGTTGGCCTGAATGGTTACGGCGACCGCGCGGCCCATGCGCTTTCGGGCGGGCAGCGGCAGCGTGTCGCCTTGGCGCGGGCATTGATCCTGAAGCCAAAGGTTTTGCTGCTGGACGAGCCGCTGTCGGCGCTGGACAAAAAAATGCGAGAGCAGATGCAGCTGGAGTTGATCAAGCTGCAACGTCAAGTCGGCATTACCTTTATTCTGGTGACGCATGATCAGGAAGAAGCCTTGGTGATGTCGGACCGCATCGCTGTGATGTTTGAAGGCGAGGTGGCACAGCTCGACGATCCCGAAACGCTGTACAGACGTCCGAACTCGCGCAAAGTGGCAGATTTCATCGGAACGATGAACTTTTTGCCCGCGAAAATTCTGTCGGAATCGGGCGAAAAGGTCGAGGTCGAAGCCGAGGGTTTTGGCAAGATTACCCTGAATGCAGAACAGGTTTCGGGAGCCAACAGCGGGGCAGCCTCAATTGGGTTCCGACCCGAGACGCTGACCATTTTGTTTGAGGGACAAACGGCCGCGGATCGCGAAAGCATGGCGACGGTGGAAGAGGTCGTTTATTACGGTGACATGACCTATTACGACATCAAACTGGACGGCACGACCGAAACGATGCGGTTGTCGATGCGCAATGTCTTTGGTCGGCCGGTGCTGGATATTGGCACAAGGACACGGGTGGCATGGTCGTCGGGGGCCTTGGTGCTGTTCCGCTAAATGTTGTGGTGGATGCCTCCGGCGGGGATATTTAGGCCAGTATGAAAGGCTTTAGGCGTCGGGAGGCAGCAGACCCAATCCGCGCAGGTAGATGCCTATCCCAGCTTCCAGCAAGTCTTCGGGTGGGAAGGGGCTTTTGGCCCCGGGAGCGCCGCGCATGAAAAGCTCTACCACGCCATGACTGAGGGCCCAGATATGGGCCGAAAACATCGTGGCGGGGGGGCGTTTGTTTGCGGGGAGGTGCTGGGCGAGTTTCTCGGCGGCCTTTTCAAGTACGTCGCGGGCCTTTTGCGCGACAAGGGCGAGGTCAGGATGCGCCTGCAGGTTCAGCCCGGATTCAAACATCGCCATATAGTGGCCGGGATATTTACGCGCAAAGGCGAGGTAGGCGCGGCCAGTGGATTCAAAGGCCGCAAGCGCTGTGGGCTTGCCTTCGGCATAGGCGAATTCCATCAGGGCGGCAAAAATTTCATACCCCTGACGCGCCACCTCGGCGATCAGGTCATCGCGACCTGCAAAATGGCGATAGACAGCAGCAGGCGTGACATCGGCGGCCTTGGCCGCCTCGGACAGGGTAAAGCCGGTCGGGCCCTGATCGGCGATCAGCAGCAGGGCTGCCTCGACAAGGGCCTGACGCAAGTTGCCATGATGATAGCCGCGCTTCACTCTTGCGGGCGCAGCTTGATGCCGCCGCAGATGCTGTCATCGCACTTGCCGATGCAGGTTTTGTCCTTGCCGACGTAATCCATGGCGTTGAGGATGGTCTGGATCACGGCAATCCGGGCGCGCTTTTTGTCATCCGAAAGGATCACCGTCCAAGGCGATGATTTAAAGTCGCTTTTCTTCAGCGTCTCATCAATCGCGGCTGTGTACTCGTCCCATTTTGACAGGCCGTTGATGTCAATCGGGCTGAGTTTCCATTGCTTCAACGGGTCTTTTTCGCGGTCGAGGAAGCGTTTGAGCTGTTCAGCCTGACCCACTTCGAGCCAGATTTTGACCAGCACGATACCTTCGTCCACGACCATCTGTTCAAAAGCGGGCAGCTGATGAAAGAACTTTTCGCGTTGATCGGGGGTGCAAAAGCCAAAGACCTGCTCGACCACACCGCGATTATACCAAGAGCGGTCGAACAACACGATCTCGCCTTTGGCGGGCAGCCAATCGACGTAGCGCTGGAAATACCACTGTGCCGCCTCGCGGTCGGAGGGTTTGGGCAGGGCCACTACCGCCGCTACGCGCGGGTTCAGGTTTTCATGCGTGGCGCTGATGCAGCCACCCTTGCCCGCGGCATCGCGGCCTTCAAAGACCACCACAAGCCGTTTGCCGGTCGCCTTTACATCTTCTTGCATGCGGACAAGCTGGATCTGCAAAGGCTCCATCACGGACTCGTAGTCCTTGGATTTCATCTCTTCCCGATAGGGATATTGCTTCCACAGGATGTCGTTCTTATCAGCGCTCTCGATGGCTTTGCGTACCTTCTCAGGTGCGTTTTCCTTCAAGAACTTGCTGATGGCACCGTCGAATGGCAGATCCATGATTTCCCCCGGTTGTTTGCCCCAATATGGCGATTGGCACGGTCAGCGCAATGCAGCGCGCGCCTCGGCACGGGCGATTGCCGCCAAAACCTGTGCTTTGCGGGTGTAATGTGGCATGTGGCCAGCGCCAACGATCACCTCGAGATGCGCTGAGGGCACAAGCTTGGTAAAGGGGATCGAGTGCACGCTTACCGGCACAACCGTATCGGCGTCGCCGTGGATCATCTCGATCGGCAAGGCAAGCTTGGGGTAGAGCGGTTCCATCGAGACCAGTTGCGCGCGCAGGGCATTCACCTGTGCCATATTGGCGCGCAGGGTGGGCAGGCGCAGGGCCAAGGGCGCGGCGATCTGTTCGGCATAGTTCGGTGGCACAGGCTCTGGCGCAAAGACGGCGGCAATCGATCTTTCGACATAGGTTGGCGGCACAAGCGCCGCAGCAAGGGGCAACAATAGGGTTGCACCGATCGGATTGGCCGTGAGCCGATAGCTGATGTCCAATTTCCCAGGCCACGGCATTGAGGCCGCCGAAATCAGCACCAAGGCGCGCGGTTTTATCGGTGCGTAAAGCGCCCAAGCAAGCGAAACGGCCCCGCCATAACTTTGCCCGATCACCAAAGGCGCGCGCACATCAAGCTGCTTGGCCGCCGCTGCGAGGTGCAGAACCTGCGCTTTCAGGCTTTGATCATCGAGCGGATCAGAATAGCCAAGCCCCGGTCGATCAAAGGCAATAACGCGGTGATTTTTGGTCAGATCCGGGCCAAGCGCACCCAGCAGTTCAAGCGCATTGCCCGAGGCGCCGTGGATCAGGATCACATCCGGCCCCATACCCTGTACGATCACATGCACTCGTTTGCCATCCACGGTCAGAAATTCGCCCTGTGGCGGGAACTCTGTTTCGATGGTTTGCTGTCGCGACGCAACCCGCGCTGCGACAAAGACCGCAAGTGCAAGCAAAACGCCAAAAAGGATCAGCACTCTAGTGACCAAGTTCATTGAGATCATAGGGTGTTCCTTGATAGATCTCGTTGATCCAGTTGCCGTACAGCAGATGCGCGTGGCTACGCCAGCGGTTCAGTGGCGGCATGGCGGGGTTGTCGTCGGGGTAATAGTTGGCGGGCACATTGATCGGGGTGCCCGCGGCGACGTCGCGGTCATATTCCTGTTTCAGCGTGTCGCTGTCGTATTCGAAATGGTTGAAGATATACAAAGCGCGATGCGCGGCATCTTCGACCAGACAGGGGCCGACCTCGTCACTGCCCAGCAAGGTTTGCAGGGCGGGAACCGCACCAATCTCGCTCTGGCGCATTTCTGTCCAGCGACTGACAGGGATGACGAAATCATCCGAAAAGCCGCGCAGATAGGGCGAGGTGGGCGTCAGGTTGCGGTGGCGAAAGCAGCCAAAGGCCTTGTGGTCAAGCATATGCTTTTGAACGCCATGGAAATGGTTGATCATCGCCATGCCGCCCCAACAGACACCAAAGGTCGAAAACACATTGGTTTGCGTCCAGTCCATCACCTCGCAAAGCTCATCCCAATAGCTGACCGCCTCGAACGGCAGATGTTCGATCGGGGCGCCCGTGATGATCAGGCCGTCAAATTTCTGATCCTTCACCTCTTGGAAGGGGCGGTAAAAGGTCTCCATATGCTCAGCGGCGGTATTCTTGGTCTGATGCTCGGACATGCGGATCAACTGGAAGTCAATCTGCAAGGGCGTGGCACCAATCAGGCGGGCAAACTGGTTTTCCGTCTGGATCTTTTTCGGCATCAGGTTGAGCAGGGCAATCCTGAGAGGGCGGATCTCTTGCGAGCGTGCCCGTTCCGGCGACATCACCATGACGCCTTCGTTCCGCAGAACGTCAAAGGCGGGCAGGGTGGTGGGCAGAGTGATGGGCATCGGTTTCTCCAGACAGGCTTCGGATTTAGGCGGCCGCGCACGCGCGATCAAGTGCCGTTGCGATCAACTCATTGAAATCAGTAGGCGAAGCGACTTGAGCGACCTCTTCGGCGGTGACGGTGACACCCCAACGCGCCATCGCGGCATAGCGCGGTTGGCGGTGGTCCAGTAAGCGGGCGTAACCAAAGCGTAAAAAGCTGTCGGGATCGATCTGATCCTGGGCCGCGCCTTTGGTGAACTCGGCCCAAAGATCGCTAAGAAAGTCGGGACGGTAATACATCGGCTTGGGCGCGCGATCAAAACGGCGGGCCAGTTCAGCCTTATGCGCGTCGCTGCCTTTGATCCAGACACAGAGCAGGTTTTGCGACAGCGCGGTCATCACCGGATCGGCAGGGTCATTTGCCTCGACCACTTCGCAGATGGAGCCGGAAGAATCGCAGATAAAGTTCTGATATCCGTAGATTTCCTCGGCTCGGGCAATAAAGCGCGGCGTGTCCAGCATGGCGGAAACCTCGGCCTGCGCGTGTTGCGCTTGGCGGCGTTGGTATTCGGAAAACTCCACCCCGCCACGCGCGGGATCGCCGGGCTTACCCAGATAGGTCGACAGCGGCGCAAGATTTTCAAAGGTGATGTTCGAGGCGATATAGACGGAATCCGACAAAAGCAGTTCGCGCAAAAGCGGCACCTTCATCGCCTCACGTTTGAAGTTGTCTGCGATAAATTCGTTCATGTACCGGGTGCCGATACGGTAATCGACCGAATAGTGAAACCAGCCCCCCGCGTCGCGCAGCATGTTGGAAAGATAGGTCTTGCCCAGCCCCGACATGCCAAACAGCATGACCCGCTTTTGTGCAGCGTCGCGATAGCTTTGACTGTTGGCGTAGATCATCGCGGGCGTCCCATTTGCTTGCCGCCCTTTGTTACAGGGCAAGGAGCGGTTGCGAAAGGGAAAATGAAAACGGCCCCGTAAGCGATACGGGGCCGTTTGGCAAAATGGCTGCAATCAGAAGGTGAAGGCGACGTTTACGCCAACACCGACGGCCGAGTTGCCTTTGAACTGTGTGCCCGAGCCGTCAACGGCGTCGCCGAGTTTGACGTATTCCAGACCGCCAGTGATTTTCATATTGTCTTTGGTCCAGGAACCGCCGATGCCGATGCTTTTGCGACCATCGGTCGGCGCAAGTCGTGACGCGGTCAGCCCGTCTGACTTTTCGTAACCGACGCGGGCAAACACAGACAGGTTTTCATTGATCCGGCGGCCGACACCGAGTTGGTAACTGACGACGTTGCTACTGAAACCGGTGACTTCGTCATGGATCACGCCGTCATAGACCGAAGGCCGCACATGCCATTTCGACCATTCCGACCAGCGGACCTGC